>CAYWBF010000007.1:0-18329 GCA_964456085.1 uncultured Eubacteriales bacterium | reverse complement strand
GTAAGCTTCATAAGCTCTGCGGCCTCCTGCGCCCGTTTGGAATCCTTCCATAATATACTAGCAAACCCCTCCGGTGAAAGTATAGAGTATATAGCATATTCCAACATCCAAACAGTATCGGCCACAGCCAAGCCAAGAGCCCCGCCGCTGCCACCTTCCCCTATAATAACAGAAATTATAGGGACTCTAAGGGTTGACATCTCCATAAGATTTCTTGCTATAGCTTCACCCTGGCCACGCTCCTCGGCAGAAACGCCGCAGTATGCCCCGGGAGTATCAATTAAATTAATAATGGGTCTGCCGAACTTTTCGGCTTGCTTCATAAGCCGCAGAGCCTTCCTGTAGCCTTCGGGGTGGGGCTGACCGAAGTTGGTTTTAAGGTTATCGGCTAAGTTTTTACCCTTTTGTATCCCGATTACGGTAACGGCTCTGCCCTCAAGAAGCCCGATTCCCGAAAAAATAGCGCTGTCGTCCCCAAAATATCTGTCACCCTTAAGCTCAATAAAATCCTCCAGCATAAATTCCATATAATCCTTAGCCGTAGGACGGGTAGACTTTCTTGCAATTTCAACTATCTCATACGCACTATGCAAATAATCACCACACAGGAAGCTTATTTTTTTCTATCAAACTATTTATGAAGCTTAAGTATAACCGAAAGCTCCTTCTTCATATCCTTACGCTCAACAATTCTGTCAATAAAGCCGTTAGACATTAAAAACTCGGCACTTTGAAAATCCTCGGGCAGCTTTTGCTTAATAGTCTGCTCAATAACTCGCCTGCCGGCAAACCCGATTTGAGCCCTAGGCTCCGCCAAAATAATATCCCCAAGACTGCCATAGCTTGCCGTTACCCCACCCATAGTAGGATCGGTGAGTACCACCACAAAAAGCAGTCCTTTTTTGCTGTGCCTTGCCACAGCCGCCGAAACCTTTGCCATTTGCATAAGGGAAATAATCCCCTCCTGCATTCTGGCACCGCCGGAAGCAGTAAACAAAATAACCCCAAGCCCCTTATCCGCAGCGGCCTCAAAGGTTCTTGTAAGCTTCTCCCCTACAACAGAGCCGAGACTGCCCATAAAAAATGCAGGGTCCATTACACAAATCATTGCGCTATATCCGTTTATTGTCCCCTCACCGCAAACCACCGCCTCTTTAAGAGCAGTAGCCGCCTGTGTGTCGCTTACCTTTTTTTCATAGCCGGGATAGCCTATGGGGTTTTTCGGCTGCATGTTTGCATAAAGCTCCTTAAAACTACCTTCATCGCACACCAAGGAAATCCTATCCATAGCAGTCAACCGAAAATAGCCCTTACATTTCGGGCAAATCTTTAACTCAGAAATCTCCTTGGCATAAATGGTTTTTAAGCAGGAGGGGCATTTTACCCACAGACCGTCGGGCAAGGACGGCAGAAACCCTTCTTCGGGCGGCTCCGTCTGGGCCGGGGTGGGGATTGTTACATATACTCTTTTTTTAAAAATATTCATGGCCGCCACTCTCAGAATTAAAATTTATAAGTAATTAATATGAGTTCGATGAAGTTCCAAAAACCGCAATTTCGTCGAACAAAACATGAAAATTGCTTCGCAATTCAAGTCGACTTCGTCGACCTCACGTTAATAATAATTAAACCAGCTTGAAACAGATTTTGTATTCATGTCAGCCTGTAAAAAGCTTTCATTATTTAAAATCTCCATTTGAAAATCTATGTTAGTATCAATTCCAGATACAACCAGCTCGGAAAGGGCACGCTTCATTTTGGCAATAGCGTCCTCCCGTGTGCTTCCATGAGCGATAATCTTCGCCAGCATAGAGTCATAATAAGGAGGAATTGTATACCCGGCATATATAGCCGAGTCTACCCGAACACCCAAGCCGCCCCCTGGCAAAAATAAGTAACTGATATTTCCGGGAGAAGGTGCAAAACCCTTCTTTGGATTTTCCGCATTAATACGGCATTCTATAGCATGACCGTTAAGCTTAACGTCCTTCTGCTTAATAGTCATAGGTATACCCGAAGCAATCTTAAGCTGCTCCTTCACAATATCAATGCCCGTAATCATTTCAGTTATAGGATGCTCCACTTGAATCCTTGTGTTCATTTCACAAAAATAAAAATTTTGCTCCTTGTCAAACAAAAACTCAACCGTCCCGGCATTTTTATAGTTACAAGCTTTAGCCGCCTTAATAGCCGCCTTGTAAAGCTCCTCACGCTTTTCCGAGCTTATGGAAACACAAGGTGCTTCCTCCAAAACCTTTTGGTTACGCCTTTGGAGTGAGCAGTCTCTCTCACCCAAATGAATTATGTTCCCAAATTCGTCAGCAAGAATTTGAACCTCTATATGCTTTGCAGGGGCAATAACCTTTTCCATATAGAGACTGCTGTCAGAAAATGCCGCCTTGGCTTCGCTTTGTGCTGCTAAGAAGTTAGACTCAAGAGCCTCCTCCTTATCCACAATACGGATTCCCTTACCGCCGCCGCCAGCGCTTGCCTTTATCATAACGGGATAGCCAAATTTTTGTGCAAAAGCTCTAGCGGCATCAACATCAGCCACAACACCATCGCTGCCGGGAATAACGGGCACTCCGGCTTTTTGCATAAGACTACGAGCGTTGGCCTTATTCCCCATACTCACAATAGTCTCCGGGTCGGGTCCAATAAATTTTATGTTACAGTCACCACACATTGAAGCAAACAGAGAGTTCTCCGACAAAAATCCAAACCCCGGGTGAATAGCCTGGGACTTGGTCAAAAATGCGGCGCTCAAAATATTTTGCATATTAAGATAGCTTTCGCCAGCCTTGTTCCCACCAATACAAACAGCCTCATCAGCAAGCTGTGTATGAAGGGCAAGCCTGTCAGCCTCCGAAAAAACAGCCACCGTTGCAATGCCAAGCTCCTTACAGGCTCGAATAATCCTAACGGCAATTTCCCCACGGTTGGCAATTAATATTTTATTAAACATAGTCAATCCCTATCTGATTATACATTATAGCAATTTTCAAAATCGTATTTTGTTAAATTGCTCTATCCAATCATAAACGTAATATCCGCTTCGGCAACCTTCTTGTCTCCAACAAAAGCAACACCGCTGCCTATACCTGCACTCTTTTTTAGCTTAATAATTTTAACCTCAAGGCGTAGAGTATCTCCCGGCACTACTTTGCCACGAAACTTTGCCTTGTCAATAGCGGCGAAATAAGCAATCTTACCCCTATACTCCTCCATGGAGAGTATAGCGCAAGCCCCAGCCTGTGCCATAGCCTCAATAATCAAAACCCCGGGCATAACAGGCTCAGCTGGAAAGTGTCCCACAAAAAAATTTTCGTTCATAGTAACATTCTTTATGGCGCAAACGCTTTCTCCTTCAACAAGCTCTGTAACCTTATCAATAAGCAAAAACGGATACCTATGAGGAATAACCTTCATTATTTCTTGTATATTCATATTTTTCTCCATAGCTATACCAGCCTGAATAAAGGCTGACCAAATTCTACCATTACACCGTTTTCCGCCAAAACCTCTACAATCTCTCCGTCAAACTCCGATGGTACCTCATTCATAATTTTCATAGCCTCAACAATACACAGTATATCCCCAACCTTAACCTTCTTGCCTACTGGGGCAAAAGGCTGTGCTCCTTCCCCAGGACTTATATAAAATGTTCCCACAATGGGGGATTTTATAATTTTACCTTGGAGAACGGCAACTGGCTCGGGCATTATTGTAATAGGCTCCGACACCTCTATTTGAGGCTGGTTAATGATGCTTATGCTCTTAGCCTCCGGTTGACCTTGGGCGGCTTTGCTCATTTTTAAGGTAAGATTATCAAAGCTAAGCTCAAATTCCGTAAAGCTAGAATTGTTTATAACGCTAATCAGGTCTTTAACCTCTGAATAATTCATAATGGATTCCTACCTTTCTAGTCCACACGACCAAGGCATATAACGGCGTTGTGCCCCCCAAAGCCGAAGGAATTGCTTATTGCGTATTTAATGTCCATCTCCTTCGCCTTGTTAGGCACGTAGAACAAATCACATTCCGGGTCGGGAACATTTAGGTTGAGTGTTGGAGGGGCAAAGCTTTTGTTTATTGCAAGCACTGAAGCAATTGCCTCAATAGCTCCGGCTGCACCCAGCAAATGTCCTGTCATTGATTTTGTAGAGCTAATAGCCATATTGTAGGCGTGAGCACCAAAAGCTGATTTTATTGCGGCTGTTTCGGCTTGGTCGTTTTGTGGTGTGCTTGTGCCGTGAGCATTTATATACTGAATATCTTCCATATTAATGCCTGCGTCAGATACAGCCTCTCTCATAGCCTCTGCCGCACCCTCACCGTCTGGAAGTGGAGCTGTCATGTGATAAGCGTCGCAGGTCGCGCCGTAACCTAGCACCTCTGCGTAAATTTTTGCCCCTCTTCTTTTTGCGTGCTCATATTCCTCTATGATTAACGCACCTGCACCTTCTCCCAAAACAAACCCACATCTTTCATGGTCGTATGGTATGCTTGCTCTGTCTATGTCGTTTCTTTCGCATAGTGCAGTGATTGAGGTAAAACCGGCAATACCAATTTTTGTAACGCTGGCCTCTGTGCCTCCGGCAATAATAACGTCGCTATACCCATGGCGAATACTTCTTAATGCTTCGCCAATGGCGCTCGTAGCGGAACTGCAAGCAGTAACCATGGAGATACAATTGCTCCTTGCCCCAAAGCGGATTGCTATATTTCCTGCTGCTAGATTAATAATGGCCATAGGTATAAAAAGCGGCGAGACTCTATTAGGGCCTTTTTGTGAAAGCTTAATAACCTCGCTCTCAATTGTACCAAGTCCACCGATGCCAGAGCTAAATGCCACGCCAAACCGTTTTTTGTCAAGCGCCTCTACATCCAGTCCGCTGTCATTAACAGCCTCCGTAGCCGCACCCAGCGCAAACTGGCTAAACAAGTCCATACGCTTGGTTTCCTTTTTTGGCATGAAAAGGTCGGTATCAAAATTTTTAACCTCGGCGGCTATTTTAACCTTAAAGCCTTCTGTATCAAACCTTGTAATATAGTCAATGCCGTTTTTTCCTTCTTTAAGGCTGCGGCAGAATTCATCAACACTGTTTCCTATGGGCGTAATAGCACCCATTCCTGTGATAACAACTCGTCTGTTCATTTTTCCCCTCCTGTGCTACTGCATGATTAACCCACCGTCTATGCAAATAACCTGTCCTGTAATATAGTCATGGTCTGCAAGAAAAAGCGCCGCCTTAGATATATCCTCAACAGTTCCTAGGCGCTTCAACGGTATGTTGTCAATGTATTTTTCCTTCATGGCATCTGTTAGCTCTTTTGTCATGTCCGTCTCAATAAATCCGGGTGCTATACAGTTGCAGCGCACCCCTCTGGGCGCAAGCTCTCTGGCGCAGGACTTTGTAAAACCTATAAGCCCTGCTTTACTGGCAGAATAATTTGCCTGACCCACGTTACCCATAAGCCCTACAACGCTGGAAATATTAATAATTACTCCGCTTCTCTGTTTGAGCATGATTTTTGACACATGCTTTGTAAAATTAAAGGCTCCCTTTAAATTTATGCTGATAACCTTGTCAAAATCCTCCTCACTCATTCTAAGAAGCAGATTGTCACGGGTTACTCCGGCATTATTTACTAAAATATCTACTGTCCCAAATTTTTCCATTACCTGATCAACGAAGCTTTTTGACTCCTCAAAGCTGGATACATCACTTTTGGCGGCGAAGCAAACTACATCCTCACGCTCTATTTCCCTTATTACGTCCATGGGAGGTGTGTCTTTTGTATAATTAAAGGCAATATTGGCGTTACGTTTAGCAAATTCCAACGCTATAGCCTTGCCAATCCCTCTTGATGCACCGGTTACGATTACGGTTTTTCCTCTTAACATATTTCCTCCTACCAGTTCAGCTTCTCTACTCGGAGATTGTAAAGAAATTAGGTTTACACGATTTTCTAATTCACACACGGTTCAAGCGGGTATCGGAAAATCGATGTAAACGTTACTTTCTTTCAATCCATAAGCTGGTGACTGTACTTTCATATGACTTTAGATCCTCAATATTATAAGTATTGACATTATTGCTTATTTTCTTAACAAAACTGCAAAGTGTTTTGCCCGGGCCAATTTCCACAAAATTGTCTACCTTTTTTTCTATTAGAAATTCCACGCTCTCCTTAAACCTTACAGGGCTGACAAGTTGTGCCTTTAGAGTTGGCACAATGTCGTCCTTACTTTTTATAGTTCCGGCTGTAAGGTTGGATACTACATATGTGCTCATTTTCTTAAATTCAATATTCCTAAGCTCTGCTTCAAGCTGCTCAGCCGCATCACTAAGTAAAGGAGAGTGAAAAGCGCCGCTTACCTTAAGGCGCATGGTTTTTCTGACGCCCTCCTGCTTAAAAAGCTCCTCAGCTCTTTCAATAGCTTCTCTATTGCCGGAGATTACAATTTGTCCCGGGGCGTTATAGTTGGAAATTACGCATACCTGACCTTGGGCGGCTCTTTGGCATATGTCCGCAATAAGAGCCTCGTCGGCGTTCATAACAGCAGTCATAGCCCCAACCCCAGCTGGTAAAGCGTTAGCCATAAGCTCCCCACGCTTTTTTATAAGCTTAAGCGCAGAAACAAAATCTAGGGCGTCGCTTTTCACAAGGGCCGAATACTCCCCAAGGCTTAAGCCGAACACATAATCCGGTGAAGGCAGGCTCTTGCCAATAAGTCTGGTTAAGGCAATGCTCATTGTGAGAATTGCCGGTTGGGTATACTCAGTTTGGTTAAGTCTGTCGTTTTCCGTAAAGCATAAATCCGGCATACTGTAGCCGCAAACTTGGCTGGCACAGTCAAAAACCTCTTTCACTGACTCGTTGCTCTCATACAGCTCCTTACCCATACCAAAATATTGGGAGCCTTGCCCGCTAAACATAAAGGCTATTTTCATTTGCACCAATCCTTACCTGCACTGAGCGTGCTATGAAACTGCTCCATAATTTCCAAAATGATTTCCTGGCTGGTCTGCTCCTTATTTATCATGCCTGATATTTGTCCAGCCATTATAGAGCCTTTTTCTACGTCGCCGTCAATTACAGCCGCCTGTAGACTGCCTGCGCCCAATGCTTCAAAAATTTCTATGTGCTCCTGCTTCTTTGAAGGGTCACAGTTGTCCAAAATCTCAAGCTGCCTAGCTAGACTATTCCTTATTACCCTTACAGGGTGACCGGTTAGAGTACCTGTTACAATTGTATCTATATCACTTGCCTTAAGGATACGATTTTTATAGTTTTGATGGACGGTACACTCCTTGGCAACCAAAAATCTTGTACCGATTTGAACCCCCTTCGCTCCCAAGCAAAATGCAGCAGCCATTCCTCGTCCGTCACCGATTCCTCCTGCGCCGATTACAGGGATATTTACAGCATCAACAACCTGTGGCAAAAGCGACATGGTAGTAATTCTACCAATATGCCCACCAGACTCCATACCCTCTGCAATAAGAGCATCAGCGCCTACCCTTTCCATTTTCTTGGCAAGAGCCACCGACGGAACCACAGGAATAACAACTATCCCCTTCTCCTTAAACTTATCCATATATTTAGAAGGATTACCTGCGCCGGTGGTAACAACCTTAACTCCTTGAGTGCAAAGCAGCTCCACCACATCATCAACGTAAGGGGAAAGCAGCATAACGTTAAGCCCAAAGGGTTTGTCCGTTGCAGCCTTAATCTTGTGAATCTCCTTTTCCAAAATATCAGCCGGAGCATTGCCAGAGGCTAAAATCCCCAGCCCCCCAGCTTCTGAAACTGCCGAAACAAGGCTTGCATCGGAAATCCACGCCATTGCCCCCTGTAAAATGGGGTATTCTATATTTAATAGCTCACAAATTTTGTTTTTCATTGAGTTTTCCTTTCTTCATTCTTATAAGAGCCTTTAAGCTATGGGACATTAATGTGCTATAAGCTATAACCTAAAGCTCAACTAACACACTGCCCCAGGTAAGTCCGCCGCCAAAGCCTGTAAGAATAATTTTGTCACCGCTGCCGGGTTTAATAAGACCCTTATCAGCCATTTCATCTAAAGCCAGTGGAATACTGGCAGACGAGGTATTGCCAAATCTTGATATATTTAGGTAAAACATCTCCATGCCTACACCAAGCTTCTTTGCCACCCCTTCAACAATTCGGCTGTTGGCTTGATGAGGAACGATATATTTTATGTCGTTAAGGGTTAAGCCAGCTTTATCTAAAACCCTCTGAATGCTTTGAGGGATATTTTTCACTACAAAATCAAAGGTACTTCTTCCGTCCATTTTTAATAGCCTTACATTTGGGTCATAAGTCTCACCGTTAAAGGCATTGCTCACAGGAGTGCAGCCCATTCTTATTGCGTCCCATTTTTGTCCGTTGGAGTTTAAGTCGGAAGCGAGTATGCCGCCGCCCTCACAGGCAGACAACAAAACTCCTCCGGCGCCGTCACCGAAAATTACAGCAGTACCTCTATCCTCCCAGTTCAAATATTTTGAAATAGTCTCTCCACCCAAAACGAGGGCGTTTTTATATTCGCCGCCTTTTATGAGCCTATCTGCCAACACAAGGGAGTACACAAACCCAGAGCAAGCCGCCGCAACGTCAAAGGCAAAGGCGTTTGTCAAGCCTAGCTGATCCTGCACCAGACAGGCGGTGCTGGGGCATGTATAATCGGGGCTTATGGTGGCTATAATAACCACGTCAATTTCCTCTGGAGCAACTCCTGTGCAGTCCAAAATCTTTTTTGCCGCCTTAGTACACATTTGAGAGGTGTTCTCTCTAAGAGAAATTCTTCTCTCAGAAATACCTGTTCTTGAAACAATCCATTCGTCGCTGGTATCCATAATACTGGTCAAGTCATGATTAGTAACGGCATTTTCTGGCGCATAGCTGCCAAAGCCCAATATTTTTGTTCTAATAAAATCAGCCCCTTACACAATTTGTTCGCAAATTGCAAAATTTATTGCATTATTCAAAAGTATATTGAAACAGCTTTAGGCTGTCAATACAAAGTTTAAGCCCTTTTTCCTCAATACTTTGGAGTTTATGCATATGCAAATTATTTGCAAGGGTTATTATTGAAGAACCCTTTATGTTATTTTTGCCATAGTTTTAAACAAAGTTTCACAAAAGGTAATTATGTAAGTGTCTTCCTGCCAAATAATCTATGTTATAATACACATAAATTATTTTTTAGGAGGAACGGAAATGATTAATACGTTGGGGCGGTCAGTTTATTTATCTTCCTTTGATAAAGCAAAGGACAATTTGGGCGACTTAGATTTGGAGGGCAGCTTTGTTTTTACGTCCTTTCATATTAGTGAGGAGTTTGGGGCGGATTACTGTCAGAGGGCAAGAGAGATGTGTCGCTGGCTGGCAGACAGGGGCGTAAAAATTATTGCCGATGTTTCAAAGAAAACCTTAACCCAGTTTGAGCAGCCAAACATTTTAAACTTCTCTAAGGAAATGGGCATCTCGGTTTTAAGGATTGACTACGGCTTTTCCGTGGAGGAAATTATGGAGATAGCCAGGCATATGCCTGTTGCTGTAAATGCCTCTACTGAGGATAACCATATAGCTAGGGAGATAGTTGCCCAAGGTGGCACTGTTTACGCAATACATAATTTTTACCCAAGACCGGAAACGGGACTTGACGAGGAATTTTTCCAGACCATAAACAAGCGGCTGCAAAAGGAGGGTGTGAGGGTACTTGCTTTTATCCCAGGTGATGAAACCTTAAGAGGGCCGATTTTTAAAGGCTTACCTACTCTTGAAAAGCATAGGCATGTTCTTCCCTATGTGGCTTATTTGGATTTGGTAAAAAATTTCACCGTAGACGGAGTTATATTGGGTGATCAAGGGCTATCCTCAGTTCAGCAGAATTTAATAGGAAGCTTTATAAAAACAGAGGTAATGGATTTGCCGGCGGAGCTTGACAAAGAAGCGGAATGGGTATATGGTCAAGTGTATACTGTACGACCTGATAGCCCATCTTGGCTGGCTCGTTTTCAAGAAAGCAGAGAGTACAGCACCTTTGGCAAAGTGATTGAGCCGAAAAACTGTGTTACTCGTGCAAGAGGAAGCGTAACCATAGACAACATAGGCTACGCTCGCTACTCTGGAGAGATTCAACTAACTAAGGCTGATTTGCCTGCTGATGAAAAAATTAATGTTATTGGTAATGTTAAAAAAGAATACATAGGCCTTTTGGACAGCCTCCACAATGGTCAGAAATTTAGACTTGTTAGGTAGAGCAAGCTTAATATTTTGAGATTAAATAGTCTTGAGGGAGCTGCACTCCCCCAACCCCCCTAGCCTGCCATATGGAAATTTACACAAATTTCCATATGGCTTTTTGTATGTATCTATGTATGTTTCAGCTTTTAGTGTATACTATACAAAACATGCCCTAATACTCTGTAGAAATTTTATGAAAGTAGTAAAATACTTTCCTTTTATGAAACTAAATTTCTCAATTGGTTTGAAATGTTGAAAAAAATGTTTCTTTGACTTAAACTGTGGTCGAGAGAAAAAAAGGGAGAAAAAATGAAAAGTGTTTTTGCCAGACTAAATGAGTATAAAAAAATCGCCAGCCCTACAGAGCTGTCGATTATTAATTTTATATTGGACAATTTGGAGCTGGTGGTGGATGACAATATTCATGAATTGTCTGAGCACACCTTCTCCTCGGCGGCTTCCATTATAAGGCTATGCAAAAAACTTGGCTTTGAAGGCTACAAGGATTTTCGCAGGGTTATGATTTACGAGCTGGCCATGCAAACCCAAAACAAGGCTATAGAAAAGCAGGAGCTTTCACGCCACGACAATCTTATGGAGATTGTTGAAAAAATAACCTACAAAAATATAGTTTGCCTTGAAAACACTAAAAACCTTGTGGATTTGGAAACACTGGAGCAGTGTGTCAGGCTTATTATTAATTGTAGGAACATATGCCTTTTTGGGGTAGGATCTTCCTTGCTTGTGGCAAAGGACGCATACTTAAAATTTCTAAGGCTGAACAAGCCCTGCCTAATCAGTGAGGACTGGCACGCACAGTTGTTACAGGCTCGAAACATGAGCCGGGAGGATACAGCAATAATAATCACCTATTCCGGGCAAACCACGGAAATGCTTGAATGTGCAAGGGAAGTCCAAAAATGTGGCGCTCCAATTATTACCATAACAAAATTTGGTACAACGCCTATTTCCGAATTTAGCGATTATTCGCTGTTTGTGGCAGCAAACGAATCAACCTTCAGAAGTGGAGCTATGGCTTCACGTATCTCTCAGCTAAATATTATAGACATTTTATTTACAGCCTTTGCAAACAACAATTACGAGCATTCTGTGGAGCAAATTTCTAGAACCCATATTTATAAGCCAAAATAAATCAATAACGGAGGAAAACAAATGATTGAATTAAAGGGTATGTCAACAGAAACTCAAAACGAGCTGACTCAAAATCTTGATGCTATGAGTCCACTAGAGATTGTTACGGCGATGAACAAAGAGGACGCAAATGTGCCCTTGGCTGTTCAAAAGGTTTTGCCGGAAATAGCAAATGCTGCTGAGTGGGTAACAGAAGCCTTTAGAGCAGGCGGCAGACTGATTTATATGGGCGCCGGCACAAGCGGCAGGCTTGGAGTGCTTGATGCTGTAGAATGTCCTCCAACCTTCGGGGTTTCTCATGAGCTTGTAGTTGGGCTTATTGCAGGAGGAGACGGTGCATTTATTAAGGCGGTTGAGGGTGCAGAGGACAGCCGTGAGCTTGGCGTGTCCGAGCTTAAGGAAATTAACCTGTCCCAAAAGGATATTTTAATAGGCATTGCTGCCAGCGGCAGAACACCTTATGTATGCGCCGGATTAGAATATGCAAATTCCCTTGGCTGCAAAACCGTAGCTATCGCTTGCAACTCAAATTCTGAGGTTGGCAAATGCGCTCAGCTTAAAATCGAAGCCATTCCAGGGCCAGAGGTTTTAACAGGCTCCACAAGGCTTAAAGCAGGTACAGCCCAAAAAATGATTCTTAACATGATTTCCACAGCCTCTATGGTTGGCTTCGGAAAGGTTTACAAAAATTATATGGTAGACGTTATGCCTACAAATGAAAAGCTTTGCGTGCGTGCAGAAAATATAATCATGGCAGCAACTCAAGCAGACAGAGAAACTGCTAAACAAAAGCTGCAAGAGGCAAACAAGAGCGTTAAGCTTGCAATCGTAATGATTCTGTTCAACTGCGGCGCTGAAGAAGCAAGGGCCAAGCTTGAAACAGCAGGCGGTCATATTAGAAAAACTCTTGAAAATTAATTTACTCGCCACAGTAACAAAATAATATAAAGTTGTCAGCAATTATTTAGGGGTTGTAAAAAGCTTTTAACAGCCTTATACAATTCCTTATCTTAAAATAAATTTTAAAAAGAGGTGTAATTTATGACAAACAGTGAGCTAGGAAAAAGGATTCTTGACCTTTGCGGAGGAAAAGAAAACGTTTTAACAGCAACAAACTGCATGACAAGGCTTAGAATTAAGCTTGCCGATACCAGCAAAGCCGACCTTAAAGCCTTGAAAAACGTTGAAGGAGTTATGGGCGTTGTGGAAGGGGTTACAACACAAATTGTTGTTGGCCCGGGCAAGGCCAAAAAGCTTTGCGACGTAATGGTTGAAGAGCTTGGCATAACCCGTGACGCAGCCGTTACTGACGACTGGGCAGCCAACAAGGCTTCCATGAAGGGTATGCAAAAGGAAAGCGCCGTAAAAACAGCCCTTCGTACAATCGGCGAAATCTTTATTCCGTTAATTCCTGCGATTATTGCGGCAGGTATCTTTAACGGTCTTAACAGCCTTCTAGGCTCCATGCAAACAGCTGGCACTATTGCCGCTACCAGCAGCTTTTGGAACTTGCTAAAATCTCTCTTCGGACTTGCCGGTGGTTCCTTCTTAAGCTACTTCGCAGTTTTCACAGGCGTAAACGCAGCTCGCAAGTTTGGCGCTACAGAAGCTCTTGGCGGTATGATTGGTGCTATGTCTATCATGGCTCAAATCAACACAATCTCCGAAATGTTCGGCTTATACGATAAGGTAACTCCTTTGAACTCCATTTTAACAACAGGCAAGGGCGGTATCATCGGCGTTGTAATCGGTGTATGGGTTCTTGCTAAGGTTGAGCGTTTCGTAAGAAAGAACACTCCTGACGTGCTTGACCTTATTGTTACTCCACTTGTAAGCTTACTTACCGTAGGTATTATATTCGTTTTCGTAATAATGCCTGTATCCGGTTTCTTTTCAGACTGGCTTGTTGCAGGGCTTAGCGTGATTATTAACTCTCCTAACCCAGTAGTAAGCGTAATTTCCGGCTATGTACTTTCAGCCTTGTTCCTTCCAATGGTTTTATTAGGACTTCACCACGGACTTATTCCTATTTATGCTGTTCAGCTTCAACAATTGGGCGGCGTAACCTTGTTCCCTGTTTTAGCAATGGCTGGTGCAGGACAAGTTGGTGCTGCTATAGCTATCTACCTTAAGGCTAAAAAGGTTAACAACACAAGAATTAAGCAAGTTATTACAGGTGCTTTGCCAGCAGGTATACTTGGTATTGGCGAGCCTCTTATTTACGGTGTAACTCTGCCTCTTGGCAAGCCATTTATTACAGCAGGTCTTGGCGCAGGCTTTGGCGGCGCTTATGTAATGCTTACAAAGGTTATGGCAACTGCTTGGGGTCCATCAGGTATCGTTGCTATTTCATTAATGAAGCCAGACTCTATGCTTAACTACATTATTGGTATTAGTATTTCCTATGTTTGCGGATTTGTTGTAACTTATCTGTTTATTAAGGATGATTTGGTAGCAAATGCATAGCCTGTTATTACTAACCTTATTGGGAAGGAAGATGAAAAATGAAAAAATTTAGCGTATTGGGAATTTTTATCGCTGCTTTTGTTGTACTATATGCTCTTGGAACAGTTGCACAGTCTATAGCAGACCAACCAAAGCCACCAGAGCCTCCAAAAAGCTCCATGGTTGCTCCAACCTTGTACTCGGAGACCTTAAAGCTTGACTGGAACTACACTGCTTACTTACCTGTAGGCTACGATGCTCCAGAGAATGCAAACAAAACATACCCTGTTATTTATCTTTTACACGGTGCCTACGGCAACCACAGAAACCTTGTTGAACGTTTTCCAGTTCAAAAAATCATTGATGATTTAATAGCGGCTAAAGAGCTGCCAGAAAGTATTGTAGTTTTCACAGACGGCTTTAACTCATATTATGTAAACGGCCCTGCCCTAGACATGGAGGACGCTTTTGTTAAGGATTTATTCCCTACTATCGAAAGCACCTACAGAGTTGACGCTAAGAAGGAAAAACGTATTATCGGCGGAATCTCCATGGGTGGCTTTGGTGCTGCCAGATTCGCTTTAAAGTACCCGGATTTATTTAACAGCGCATTGTTAATCTCTCCTGCTGTTTGGGAAGCTCCTGAAGAGGGCAACGCTGTGCGTGACAAATGGCATGTGTTCCCAGAGAACGGCCAAGGCTTTAGCCAAGCTGTTTGGGAAAGCTTCTACCCACAAGGTTTAATCGAAGGCTATAAGGCTGCAAACAGCCCTGTTAACTTCTTCCTAATCTCCGGTGACGCTGACAAAACTGTTGACCCAAGTGTTGTAACAGGCTTTGGTGACAAGCTTTCTGCTGTAACGTCTGCTGAAACTGTTATTGAAAAAGACGGCGTTCATGCTTGGACTTACTGGGAAGGCGCTACTAAGAAGGCTTTAGCTTTCGCAGGTCAAAAGCTACAATAGTTTATTGAATATCAAAAAGTAGTTATTGAGTGTGAGTTCAATGGAATTGCAGTTTTTGCAATTTCGTCGAACTCACTTTATTTTGTCGATTCTTCCACGTCCTAACCGTCACTATGCAGTAATTTTCAAATGTATATGTATACGTTTTATGCGTATAATTAATATAAAATTATTGGCGTTCTGTTAATTTTGCTAATCTTTTTTTAAGGATTGACATATCCACGCTTTACGTTTAGTATTAGGTTAAATGAAAGGAGGAACAACGATGAAATCAGTAAATATTTGTTTAGACTCTATTAACAAGGTGAAGAACTTTGTAAATGTAATTGCTAAGTATTCTGGGGATTTTGACCTTGCTTCCGACCGTTATGTAGTAGATGCAAAATCCATTATGGGAATCTTCAGTCTTGATCTTAGCAAGCCACTTAAGCTTGATATCCACAGCGACGAAGAATACGACAAGGTTACTTCTGAGCTTAAAGACTATATTGTTTAGTATTTTAGCCGGAAGTACATATATGGCCAAGTTTTAAGCCCGTGTTGAGGGGTTAAGGAATATAATTGAAATGGCTATATAAACAAAAAAAGGGTTGATTGAAGCGTGCTTCAATCAACCCTTTTTTTGTTTATACCACCGCCGCCATGCTAACAGCATGGCGGTTATTTTTTTGATTACTAATGCTTCCTAACGCTCCAATCCACTCCCGAAAGTAAGCCCTTACCACCAACACTACCCTCTGATTTTATAAAGTAGTCCTTAAACTCGCTAATAAGTCTATCTCCAAGCCTGGAAATACTTCCGTAAAGATGCGTTTCGGACACCTGCTCAATCTCATCCAGTTTTGCGTTAACCATTAGTTCGAGCAGTTGAGCATGTTCTGAATACAAAATATCAAATTTTTTCACAACCACAAAATCCAGCATTCTGTAACGGGTGTAGTGTACCTGTAGATTTTGGATTATTTGCCAAAGCTTGTCCTTGCCTACATATTGGAAGCAAAGGCGATGAAAGGCACAATCCAGACGATAAAATTCTGATGCGTCAACCCCTTTCTCCACCTGCTGCTGTTGCTTAATCAGGTTTGCTTTAAGCTTTTGTATTAAAATTTTGTCAGGCTCTTTGGCTATAGATTTCATAATGTCTATTTCTACCTTGCACCGCATAAATATAATCTGCTCAATCAAGTCCATATCCAGCAGGGAAACGTATGTACCCTTTTTCGGCACAACCTCTATAAGGCTGTCACTCTTAAGCTTTTCAAAAGCAGAGCGTATAGGGGTTCTTGAAACATTAAATCGCTTGGATATATCGTTTTCGGAAATCAACTGCCCTGGCTTAAGCACTAGGTTTAAAATTTCCTGTTTTAAGATTAGGTAAATATCCTCGTTGGAAACATAGTTGCTTTTGTATGTATTCGCAAAGTAAGCCAAAAAAATCCCTCCCATTTTTTTCATCTTGTATCCATGGATACAAGATGAAATTATTATACTACCCAGTTTTGTAAAGTCAATATTTTGCTTTTTCCTTTTTGCATAAAAAAAAAGTACAAGCATATACATGGTTAACAAGCGAGGTGACAAATGATGAGTGTTAAAAAAATAATTACCTCTTATATGGGAGAGGGGTTACGGGAACAGCTGCTTGCCATTCCCGAGGATTTTTTTGATGGTATACGAGAAATACGTATTCGAGCCTTTAAGCCTGTAATTATCTTATATAAGGGACAGGAGTTTTATATCTCCAAGGAAAAAAAATTGGTAGGGGATATAGAGCTTGGGTATGCTGCTACACAGCAGGATATTTTGAAAATTCTTGAGCTAATCACAAGCTACTCCATGTACGCCTTTGAGGAGGAGCTTAAAAACGGATACATAACCCTCTCAGGAGGCCACAGAGTTGGAATCTCCGGCAAAACGATTTTGGAGAGCGGCCTTGTTAAGTCCATAAAAAATATAAACTGCCTTAATTTCAGAATCTCCCACGAAATAATCGGCTGTGGTAACGCCGTTTTGAATTTTGTTACACAGCCTAGCTTGATGCATACTATGGTTATTTCACCACCTGGTTGCGGTAAAACCACCCTGCTACGGGATTTGGTGCGGCTTATTAGCAATATGGGACAAACAGTTGGGGTTGTGGACGAGCGTTCGGAGATTGCCGGATGCTACATGGGGGTTGCTCAAAATGATGTTGGCATAAGAACGGACGTACTGGACGGTTGCCCAAAGGCAGAGGGTATGCTTATGCTTCTACGCTCTATGAGCCCAAAGGTTATTGCCGTGGACGAAATCGGTAAGGAGAAGGATATATTTGCCATTGAGGATATTATAAATGCCGGTGTTAAGCTAATATGTACTGCCCATGGGAAGTCAGTGGAGGATTTAAGGCTTAAGCCAAACCTTTCCTCACTATTAAACAAAAGAATATTTGACAGGTTTATTATTCTTGGACAGGGTGGGAGCGTATTGTCGGTTTTGGACAAGGATTATAAGGAGATGATGAACAAATGAGCCAGATAAGTTTAATTATTAAGATTATTGGAGGTATTTTGGTGGTGGGGAGCAGCGGATTGTATGGGCTGTATCTTTCCGGCAAGGAGGATTATAAGATTTCCGATTTGAACCAGATGAAAAAGGCTCTTCTTATTTTAAAGTCGGAAATTTCATATGCTCATTCGACACTGCCTGAAGCATTTTTGAATATAGCAGAGCGGATTTCGCCGCCGGTGTCAGAATTTTTTTTCTTAATAGCACAGGAGTTGTTTAAGAAGCAAGAAAAAAAAGCCTCCCAGCTTTGGGAGGAGATTTTTACGGAAGGATTGAGTAAAACTTACTTTGATAAGGAGGATTTGGAGGCGTTTAACGGCTTTGGTAAGACGGTGGGATTTTTGGATAGGGAGATGCAGATTAATTCTATTGATTCTACGCTGGGGTATATTGAGCAGAAAATCGCCCTCCTTTATGAGCAGAAGCAGAAAAATAGTAGGCTTTATAGGAGCCTTGGGATTCTTGGGGGGATTTTGGTGGTTGTGGTTTTGTTTTGATTAGGTTTTTTTAAGCTTGGAATGTGGGGGTAGTGAGGGGGCTCACGGACGTAAAGGCTTTTTTAAAAGTCAAGGGGCGCAAAAAAGGGCCGCGGCGGCTTTGGCCGCCGCGGCCCGGGTTGCGAAGCAAAAGTTTCGCCGTGGGAAGCGCTGAATGTTTTGCTTATCTACAAAACAAGCAAGCCGGCGCAAGCGCCGGCTTGCCAACATATACGAGAAGCGGTTTAAATACAAGCTCTTTGTTCCGTTAGCAGAGCATTTTTCTAAACCTTCACCCTACACACATCAGTAAAAGCGGTTTTTGTGCTACGATACGGGAAGAAGGGGCGGTTCGTAGCTTGAGCTTTCCAAGCTCCCCGACCGCCCCTTCGCATTTTTGAAGAAATATCAAGCACAAAAATTTTTAAAAGTCAAGGGTGGCGAAGCCAAGCATTAAAAAAATATT
>CAYWBF010000006.1:12069-19301 GCA_964456085.1 uncultured Eubacteriales bacterium | reverse complement strand
TGGACTTTGTGGCTGAGTTTGATGCAATTACTTTAATTTACTGTGACTATGCAGCGTTGACAAAATCTGAACGTCAACTATTACTCTCAAAGGTATCCCAAGCATTAAAACCGAACGGCTTATTTATTTTTGATGTGTTCACAGATGTCCATTTCAAAAGCAAGTCAAAAAATACATCTTGGTCGGTATATGAAAACGGCGGGTTTTGGAGTGCAAAGCCTTACGTTTGCTTAGAAGCAACCCATTTGTATGATAACGATACAGTTGCTGTTTACCAATATGTCATAATTACAGATGAGGGAATTACACAATATCTTAATTGGGACACTGCTTTCACCAAGCAAAGGCTGAGCTACGAGGTGCGGTTATCTGGTTTTCAAGTTATCGGCGAGTTTGACGATGTGTGTGGTAGTCAATACACTGGAGAATCTAATACGCTTTGTTTTGTGGTAACCAGCCCTGCCAAATGAGCATAATAATTGAATTAAATAAGTAACTTGTCACTTGATAAAACAAAAACAACCCTCAAAACGGCCTCCTTGAAAATCTTGGAGTCTGTTTTTGACGAAAAACGTCTTTGGTCTTGTCTTGACAGCAGCTCAATTACATGAATAAAAATATTTCACGACAAAAATAGCCGTCAAAATCAAGTGACGGCTATGCTATAGCTTTAGGATTATGCTGATTCCATATGTATAAAATTTCTGCCTAAGCGATGCTTATGTAATCTCTTTTTTGTAGTATACCAAAGTTAATTTATCATTGATTTTTTCTGTTTTGCCTGTAAATTTATAGCCTAATTTTTCATATACATGTCGATTAGATGGCATATCTTCTAATGTTTCCAAACACCATGACGTTGCATCTTCAAACAATCCTTCAGCTAATCTAATAACTTCCTGGCCGATGCCTCTGCCTTGATATCCTGGCAAAATATAAACGATATGCAATTTATACTGCCCTAGAATGTTGAGTCGCCTTATATTAATCGCTCCGACCCATAAATTATCATACATAATTTTATAGAAGTTTTCATTTTCAATTTGCCATTTTATTCTCTCTAAGCTTATAACCGCTGGATTTGTTCTATAATCTTCATATCGCTGCAAATGAAAACTAAAACACACTTTCTGCATTTCAAGTAAGCTTTGAGTATCGTCTACAGTTAATTCTATCAGTTTGATATTCAAATTGCTTCACCTCGCATTATATTTATCATGTGCTTTTATATATGCCTTTTTTGCTCTGTATATAAAAAACAAACTAAAAATCATAGTCAACCCTTCTGTAATCGGTGCCACAAGCCATACTCCAATCATACCAAGAAGTGCAGGCAGAGTAAATATACAAATAAGCAATATGACCAATCCTCGGGCAGAGGATATAATAGCCGACTCTAACGCCCTGCCAATAGATGTAAAATAAAATGACGTAATGGTATTAACCCCGGAAAACAGAAAGGATACTGCAAATATTCTAACTCCAGAATAAATCATCTGTGCTACCATTTCATTTTTCACAAAGAGATTACTGTACATACGAGAAGTGCATACCACTAAAAGAAGCACCCCTACCCCAACTACGATTACAACAATGTTTGCTATTCTACGCAGGTCTGATGTTAATTCATACTCCTTTGCGCCATAGGTAAAGCTGATTAGTGGGCTTGCACCTTGTCCAAAACCAATAATAATCATACTGAATATAAAGGCAATGTATCCCACAATAGCAAATGCAGTGACACCCTCTACACCAATATGCCTCATGATTACGAGGTTATATGCGAACATAGAAATGCTCAAAGACATTTCGCCTATAAATTCAGAGCTTCCATTAAGAAATGTGCTTTTGAGTACCATAGCAGAAAATGAAAATTTACTGAATTTATATACCATAGATTTCTTCATAAAGAAATATAGGATACACAGTAATGTAACTATGGCAGATATAAGCGACGCCACTGCTATGCCCACTACACCTAGGTGAAACCATTTTACGAATAAATAGTCAAGAATAATATTCAGCATTACATTTAGAATATTGACCTTCATAAAATATTGGGGATTTCCTTCGCTTCTTATAAACATTCCAAAAGAAGCGTTTATCACCATAATAGGCAGTTGAAACAGCATAATAGTGTAGTATTGCTTGAAATACACTACTACCTGTGTGCCAGCATTGAGAACGTGAAGTATAGAACCAAAGCAACTCCACACAAGGAGGCTTAATATCCAAGATACCACTGTTGTGGTGCATAAGGTTTGATTAAAAACACTGTTGCACTTTTTTATATCTCCCTCTCCAAGAGATATTCCTGCAATTGCAACTCCACCAACCGAAATCATAAGACCCACTGCAAGATAGAGATAAATAATGGGCAGCCCCAAATTAATGGCGGCGATTCCATCTGCACCCACATAATTTCCAATGAAAAAACCATCAACAACAGTAATTAACGAGGTTAACACCATTGCAATGATGGCTGGTAAAGAAAATTGAAAAATTGTCCTTATTCTTTTGTTTTTAATGCTTTCTACATTCATAGTTTTCCTCCCATAATCAAATACATAATAACAATATTGATTATACGTGAAGGATAAAATAAAAACTTCTGTATTTGTGCTCTATTTAATGGGGATACAAAAATCTATTTCCATATACTTAGGAGCGCAAGCTACGTTTCTATAAATTTCAAAGCCATATCGGTCATCGATGAAGTTACCGCTTTGAGATAACCAAATATTAAATATACTCTGATAAGCAAAGTATATTTCCTCCATAGAACCTTTAAAGTGATATATGGCAAACTTGCCTCCTTTAAGGATATTTGTATTCTCTAAAGGGCAGCTTTTTTCAATGGTCATACATATATCATAAAGGCATTCGTTTGTGTCTGTAATAGAAGGGTCGTCAAAGGAACGTCCGATAAGCAAAGTCTCCTCCGTAATATATTGCCTATACTTATCTTGAAATTCCCCCCAGTTAACTGGTGAGTCACCGTAATTGCCTTTATATCGCTCATAAATTACAAAAAAATCTCCAAGAACTTCTATGGAGATTTTTTTATTGCACTCATCAAAGGTTTCCAATTCTGCATCAGAATCAAATATAGGATGCACCAGAGATTTTTCGGTAATACTGCGACGAAATTTTATTGGAGACATATTGTGGTGCTGTTTAAAAGCAAAGCTGTAATTCGACGAGCTGTAACCATAATCGCAGCTAATATCTGTAATACTTCTGCTTTTCTCAACCTTTAGGCGAAAAGCACTCTGCTCCATTTTTACTCTTGTTATAAACTCATGTATGCTTTCGCCGGTTGTCATTTTAAATAATCTGGAAAAGTAATATTTTGAAAAGCTGCAATGGGTGGCAATCTCATCAATGGAGATATTTTCATTGATATGATTAAGGATATAATCTATTGCACGGTTTACAGCTCTTTCTTGGCTCATGAAAATTAATTCTCCTTTTCAACAAGTATAGCCTATTATAACATACAATCACCTATTAACAGACTGGCTTAAACAATATTTTCACTAAGCAATGCTGTGTTAATAAAAACTAACCTAAAGTGTACGAGCAGGCCTCATCTACCTCCGGTAAAATAAAATTAACTGCTTTAGGCATAACCTCTATATTTAATACCTTTGCTGTTTCAACCTCCCCATCATAATTAAACAAAATTTCCTTATGGTTGCCACTTTTAACAATCATAGATTTTGTGCCATAAGCTGAGTAAACATGGGGATATTTTTCAATAGAACCGTCTTGGTAACTGCGAAAAAGCTTAGGAAGGATAAGCTTATTTTCATTGTGGCTAAGTGCCATATTTATTATACCGTCGGTTACAGATGTACCTTTTATTGGCTGAAAAACTCTGCCATAGCAGCATCCGTTTAATACAACAGCAGCTGTACAGTATTTTTCAATAACTATATTATCCATTGTAATCTTTAATGGCTCAAGATTAAGCATTAATATTAAATTTTTAATGGCAGGCATTATATATGAAAAACTTGGGTTAATAAGCCCCAAGCTGCGGAATATGGGATTGTTCATATCCTTGCCGATTTTTGCGTCCAGAGAAAAACAAACGTGATTAATTGCCACAAGGTCATTTATTTTTATAGCGTCAATTTGTAGCGGCTTCCCCCTTATTAACCTATCAAAGTCCAAAAAATGCTTATCATCTATGGGAAAAGCTCTTATTATATCATTGCCTGTGCCTATTGGATAAATAGCAACCTCAATTTTTTGCAAATCTGTAATACCGTTTAACACTTCACAAAGTGTCCCTAGCCCACCACATGCGTAAAAACGTATAGATTCATCAGGGAAAAAGCCGCACATAGTACGGACAAGCTCAGTTGCGTGACCTTTGTATTCTGTACAGAACACAAAGTGCTCAAGATTTAAACTTAAGCTGACCTGCTCAATTTTTTCTATAAGCATTTCAGATCTATCTATAGGGCCTGCTTTAGGATTAACAATAAATATATGCTTCATTGTCCCTCCTCCAATAACTCAAGAATTGAATCATAGTCAATAGCTTCTGCCGCTTCTGCAATATTAAAAAGGGTTTTGGCTTCTTCATCAGATAAAACAACCGTCTTAAGTCTTTCTACTACGGTATCAACGCCTTTTATATCAAAATTATCGGCAGCTTCCTTTATTTCCGTAAAAAGTCCATCTATTTCGCTTTGTGAAATATGTGCTTTCTCTAAGCTTTCATTTTCTTGCGCTAAATAAGAAAGGCCTGCTATAAACCCCTCATACATTACAATCAATTCACCGAAGCTACTGTCAATTTTTAATATATCATTGTCCTTTGCCGCCAACTCGTGTGCTTTTGCAAGCTCAGACAACTCAGTTTGCTTTGCCGAAGCTGCAACGGACTTCAACCCGTGTACCTCCACACCATAGTTACGCCAGTCCTTTTCTGAATACAACCGCTTTATAAGCGGTATTTTTTTTAGCCCCTCTTTATACATAGTGAGCAAAATACTTTCGTCCAAACCTACATTATTGCTATCAGTAATTATGCTATTATTGCTTCTTATCATCAATTCCTTAGGGATATGTAGTTCCAAAACATCATTTAACGCTTTTACATCAATAGGTTTGGTCAGATAATCATTAAAACCACTATTAAGATATACTTCTCTCACACCACTGATTGCATTGGCAGTAAGGGCGATAATCGGTGTTTTTGTGTCGTTTTGCCGTATAATCATTGTTGCCTCCATACCGTCCATAACAGGCATCATATGATCCATAAAAATAATATGATAGCTTTGTGTCTTTAACAGATTCAAACAATCCAATCCACTAGTCACCGTTGTCACTTTAGCTTTATATGGCTTTAACAGTCCGCTTGCTACCGCAAGGTTTACTTCATTATCGTCTACAATTAAAATATGCGCATGTGGAGCTATAAAGCCTGCGCTAAAATCCTCTGCAATATTAACTATGGCTGACCTAAAGTCACCCATAGGGGAATCATTTATAATTTTCTGTGTAACAGTAACCGAAAATACCGAGCCTTTTCCGTATTCGCTTTCTACCGAAACACTACCGCCCATAAGCTCAGCAAGCCGTTTACATATTGCAAGTCCCAGTCCCGTGCCTTCAACAGCACGGTTTTTTGTTGTGTCAACTTGTGAAAAGGAGGAAAACAATTTCTTCATGTCTTCTGGCTTAATGCCCATACCCGTATCTGTAACGCTCATTCGCAGGGTAATGTTATCCTCTCTTTTTTCGCCGTCAATACGCAAAGTAACCCTGCCTTGTTTTGTAAACTTTATTGCATTATTAATATAATTTATAAGTATTTGCTTTATTCTGATTTCATCGCCGAACATTTCACAGGGCAAATTCGGGTCGGCTTCGATAATAAACTCAAGCGGCTTATTGTCTATACGCATAACAGCCATATTAGTTACATCGTTAATGATGCTAGAAAGCTGATAGTTCACAGGGATAATCTCAAGTTTACCGGCTTCGATTTTAGAAAAATCCAGTATATCGTTAATAATTGTTAAAAGTGACTTGCTGGCGTTTCTGATTTGAACAGCATAGTCAATGGCTTCTTCCTTAGATTCACAGCGCAAAATAAGCTCGGACATACCCGATATTGCATTCATTGGTGTGCGGATTTCGTGGGACATATTGGCTAGAAATTCAGCTTTAGCTTTTGCGGCTGAAACAGCAAGCTCTTTTTCTTTAATATTTTCAACCATTTTTTTATAGTTAATTTTTCTCAAATAATCAAGGAGCCATGCAAAAAGAATAGAGATGACATAAACAAAAGGATACCTTTGGCGAAATACAGGGGAATAGTCAAAGGTCACGAAAACATCATAAAGCGGTGTATATAAAAGCAAAGCAATGGCAGTAAGAATTAAACCATTAATTATTGTACCAAGCTTCGAGCCATAAAAAAGCATCAAAACAGACGGAAATGATATTATCCAATACGGTCCCATTCCCTCAGCACCTCCAGTGGTCAATGAACTTAGCATAATGGTGGAAGTTACAAATAATGTTAAAATCTTGGAATGCTTAGAATACCCAAGTAAATGTATAATAATGGAAATCAGACATAACACTGCACAGATGCCGCATACCGCCGCCATAAAATAAAAGCCCGTTTTAAAATTTGAGACAAATAAACTAGCGGTTAACAACCCCACAATTGTAACGGTAAACAAAGTTAGCATATGTATATTTCTTTTATTGGCAGCCTGTATAATACTGTTGCATTCATTTTTTATACTATTTAATATTTTCATAAAGCCCACCCCTATAAATATGTATCTTTTTTACCTCAGCCCGACGCTAACACCAGTGAACCCCCGCGCAACTATTAACAGTACTGACGATTATATAACAAAAGCTATATATTAACAATGATAAACTAGGGGCCTTGTGGGCGTGTAGCTCCCTCAAGATTTTACAAGGACTTGAAAAAACTCAACATTTGAAAACTACTAAAAAAAATGATATGATACAAAAAATGTGAAAAAGGTGATAGCTGTGAATTTATTACTTAAAATGAAAAGAATAAAAGACCTTTCCGCAAGCGAGCGACAGGTAGTAAATTTTATACTTAACGACCCGGAGCAGGCCGCCAATATGGGAATAGTGGAGATAGCAAAGAAAACCTATACCAGCACCAGCACAGTAATCCGTATGTGCAAAAAGCTGGATATAGACAGCTTTATAGATTT
>CAYWBF010000006.1:0-12059 GCA_964456085.1 uncultured Eubacteriales bacterium | reverse complement strand
TTAGGCTACAGCTTACAGCAGACCTTGGAGAATATTTAGACAGCACCCTTCTGCTTAAGTACCAAACCCCCATTGAGCCACAGGATACCATAGCAAATATAATCGATAAGGTTACAAGCAACAACGCCAGAGCGGTAATGGACGTTAAAAAGCTAAACGACCAATCTACATTTGAAGCTGTTGTACATATGATGAGCAGCGCAAAGCAAATGGATTTTTATGGCAGCGGCGTGTCCAACCTTATTTGCCACGACGCCATGATAAAGGCTCTGCGGCTTGGGATTCCGGCAACTGCCTACTCCTACTATTCCGAAATGGCAATGTACGCAAAAACCAGCACCCCTGAGCATTTAGCTATAATCATTTCCTATACCGGCATGACAAGAGATACACTAAGCGTTGCGGAGCTTCTAAAGGCGCAAAGCATACCCTCCGTCTCCATAACTAGCTACACAGACAATGCATTAATAGAGCTGTGTAAGGTAAACCTATTTGTAGACAGCAACGAAACCGTCTATCGTATAGGCGGCATGAGCAGCCGACTAAGTACACAGCATGTGCTGGATATTTTGTTTTCGGCATACATGAACGCAAATTATGACAACCTTGTTGAGGTTATTAACAAAACCTTTATTCAAGATACCTTTCATACAAATTCAATTCCAAAATAATAGATTCTTAATCCCAGTATTAAGAAAAAATTAAGAATTATATCAACTTTTATTTAAGCCGCTGATTTTATAATAAGCCTGTGACAATAAAAAAGGGAGGACTTATCACATGGACATTCTGGTTGTAGACGATGATAAGGAGGTGGTAGCGGCTATTAAGAAGCTTTTGGAGCTTAACGGCTACAGCGTAAAAACAGCCTACGACGGAATAGCCGCCCTAGAAGCACTGGAGGAAGGCAATATTTCGTTAATAATACTTGACGTTATGATGCCTAGGCTGGACGGGCTGTCCGCTACCCTAAAAATCCGTGAAAGCAACAGCATACCCATAATAATCCTGTCTGCAAAGGGTGAGGAAAGCGACAAAATCCTTGGGCTTACCATGGGTGCAGACGATTATGTAACAAAGCCCTTTAACCCAGGTGAGCTTGTAGCACGGGTAAAAGCCACTCTCCGGCGATACCTCTATCTTGGAAGCGCCCAAGCACAGGCACAGCTTAATAACCCCAACCAAATTACTGTGGGAAGTCTTTGCCTAGACAAGGGGACTAAGGAGGTTATTGTGGACGGGTCAGGGGTAAAACTTACTGCAACGGAATATAAAATCCTCCATTTATTAATGTCTAACCCCGGAATAGTTTTTTCTGCCGAGAAAATATACGAGCTTGTATGGAACGAGGAGGCTTATGCCGTAGAAAACACCGTTATGGTACATATAAGGCGTATTCGGGAGAAAATCGAAATTAATCCCAGGGAACCAAAATACTTAAAGGTGGTGTGGGGAATTGGATACAAAATTGAGAAGGCTTAGCAGGTCAAATGCCGCAAAGGTATTTGTATCTAGCATCTTAATCCTAATATCCTTAGTAATGACCGGGCTTGTTATAAACTTCTCTTATGTTGATTATTCTAGCTTGAGCGTTCCTAACTATGTTGACAGCATGAGATACAAGCGTGATATGGAGTACTCTGTTAACTTTATACAAAACTTTTTTGAAAGAAAATACGAACAGACTGATTCTGATTATTTTGAAGCGCCTAATAACGGCTATGTCATACTTTTTTATGCAACTGACGGTAATACTGTTTACACTAATATAAATGGCGAAAATCCAAAGGAAATCTTCAGCAGCTATGGAGACAGCTACTATTACTTAGAGAATGGGTCAATTTATTATGTGGATAATAAAACGGGCAGTAAATCTATAAAGAATAACCTTATATATACTCGCTTTTTTAATGAACATAAGATAACTCTTTATTTTACTATGTATGATGAATATCTTCAGTACGCTCAAAATGCATGGGAGAGCTATACGGTTTTATCACGAGGTATATTTACCGCCTTTGCTGCTTGGGCGGTATTAAGTGTGTTTCTATTATTGTATTTGACCATAGTAGCTGGGAGACAGCACGGCGACAAGGAAATTTACTACACAAAACTCGATAAAATATACAGTGATATAGGGTTAGCTGTTTTTTTCACCATAGGTGTCCTTTGGTTTGCAATGATTATTGAGGCTGGTAACTTTAGTTATTACCCTGGGAAGATATTTTATCATAATGCTGCAGATAGGCTGCTAGGAGTTGCCTTATTATGCTTCATTTCTCTATTTGCTTTTACTGGTTTACTTTCCCTATACCTGTCCTTTATTAGAAAGCTAAAGGGAGGAATATTTTTTAAACATACATTTCTATGGTCGTGTACCGCTGGTACTTTAAACGGAGTGAAACGTTTTTTTAAAGTCAACCTGTTTTCCAAATATAAGTTTGTTAAAGCAATGTTTATTAGGGAAATGATATTTTTAGCCTGCCAATTTTTCTTGGTGGCCATTATTGCTGTCAGTATCGAGTATGATGAGGGAATTGCGGTTATTTGCATGTTAATCAGTCTGCTGATTACTTTTTTCTACGTTCGCATGAACCATAGAACAAACAGCGATATCACTGCACTGTGTGACCAAGTAAATGAAATAAGCAGCGGAAACTACAACTATGTACCAAGCCTAAGGGAAGGCACAGCCTTACACATAGCCTCCCAAAAGCTTTTAAATATAAGCAACGGCTTCAAAAAAAGCGTTGATGCACAGGTGAAATCGGAAAAAATGAAGGTAGACCTAATAACAAACGTGTCCCACGACTTAAAAACCCCTTTAACCTCCGTAATAAGCTACATTGACTTACTTTCCAGAGACAAGGGGCTTTCTAAAGAATCGGCTGAATATGTAGCCATTCTAAATCAAAAGGCAGACCGCCTTAAAAATATAGTTGCCGATTTATTTGACTTAGCCAAGGCAACCAGTGGTAATGTGGAGGTTGTATACGAGGAGCTGGACCTGAAAAAGCTTATTGAGCAAACCTTGGGTGATATGGAGGATAAAATCATCCAGTCGGGAATGCCCATTAAGCTAAGCCTGCCCAACAACCCTGTTATCATACGCTCTGACGGAAAAAAGCTGTATAGGGTTTTCCAAAACATCATTGACAACGCCCTTAAATACTCCTTAAAGGGCACAAGAATTTTTATTGAGCTGACAGAAAATCAACAAACCGTTTCTGCGGCAATAAAAAATACCTCCTCCTATGAAATAAATTTCTCAAAGGAGGAGATATTAGAAAGGTTTCAAAGAGGTGATAAATCACGCTCTACAGAAGGCAGCGGACTTGGGTTGTCCATTGCAGAGGTGTTTACCTCCTCTTGTGGGGGAGAGTTTGATATTACTATAGACGGGGATTTATTCAAGACTACCCTCACCTTTCCCCGTGTTCCCGTAGGTACAAATTTCTAAAAAAAAGCAAGCATCGCAATTTTCCCCTCTTGCCTTGCAGATTTTTCTACCATGGGCAATGACCTGCTGGTTAAAATCTATCCACGCACTCTGGGGCAAAATCTCCATAAGGTCAAATTCAACCTTAACAGGGTCGGTGTTTTCCGTAAGCCCCAGCCGTTTTGATATTCTTTTTACATGGGTGTCAACCACTATGCTGGGGATATGGAAAATATGTGAGCGCACAACATTAGCAGTTTTCCGCCCTACCCCGGGAAGCTTAGTCAAAAGCTCAATATCACTGGGCACCTGACCCCCATGTGTATAGAGTACCTCCTGCATAGCGCCGATTATATGCTTTGCCTTTGTACGGAAAAAGCCTGTGGATTTTACGTCCTCAGAAAGCTCCTCCAAATTTGCAAAAGCAAAGTCTTCAACTGTTTTGTACTTTTGAAATAAATCCTTTGTAACCAGGTTAACTCTTTCGTCTGTACATTGAGCGCTTAGTATTGTAGCTATAAGAAGCTCATGAGGCGCAGAAAAATTCAAATAGCATTTGTTATCCTGGGGATAGTACTGTTTTAGACCTTTTATTATTTTGTTTACTTTATCATTCATCTACTTTTCCTCTAGTTGGGTTATAAATATATTTTAAAATGAGTTTCTTCCTTATAATTAAATAAAATATAAATGTCCTGTTTAACCACTTCGCTGGCACAAGAGGGTTCACCCTCAAGTACATCATAGTCAAAGTGCTCAATATTATTTTGTTTATATATTTCTCTTTTTGTAAGAGAGCTGGCGCCAAACCAGCTCTCTATTTTTTTCTGCTGGTTTAAGCTTTGATTAATTGCATCATAAAAACGCTGCTCGGATTTTGCCCATGGAGGTATAGTTTTAATATTTTCGCTTAATAGTAGGTCAAGCTTTAAATAATTTTTGATTATGTCAGAATAATCCTTTAAGTGCAGTAAGGAGTATTCATACAAAATAGTGTAAAGCATAACCTTCTTATGAGAAAAATTAAAATACCCCATATCCCTAAAATATTGTGCCAAGCTTTCATAAAAATCAAAGGGTGTATCAAAAAATGCGCTAAGGCATTCCAATGCATTAGCAAATCTTTGGGGGTTGTAGTACATATCAACTAAAGCTTCAATCTCCTTTAAGGCTAAAAGCTGCTCAAAGCTTATATGCTCATTAAACAAGACCTCATATGGCGGCGTTTCCTTATATACTATCCCCAGTGCAGCCGCTCTTCCCCGTAAGGGCGAGCCTTTAAGCAGCTTCAAAAATCCAAGCTGAAGCATATTCGGCTTAAGGGCATATACCTCATTAAAGGAGCGTTTAAAGGCATCAGAATCCTCATAAGGCAAACCGGCTATTAAATCTAGGTGCAGCGGAATTGTTTTGATGAGGTCAAGCGCTTTAATATTTTCAAATGACTTTTCAAGGACAGTTTTTCTGTTTATCTCCTTTAAGGTAGCCATGTTTGTAGATTGTACCCCTATTTCAAACTGGAACAAGCCCTTAGGTACCCTTTTAAGAAGTGAAATAAGCTCCGTATCAAGCAAATCAGCCGAAATCTCAAAATGAAAGCCGGTTATGCCGTTTTTATTATCCAATAAAAATTGCCATATATCCTTAGCAAACTCCTTGTTGCAGTTAAAGGTTCTGTCAACAAATTTTACAAGCTTAACCTTATGACATAAAAAAAACGCCATATCGCTGTAAACACGATTAAGGCTTAAAAAACGTACACTATGATTTTCTGCAGAGGACAAGCAATATTCACAGGAGAAGGGACAGCCCCTAGAAGCTTCATAATAAATAATTTTATTTTCTAGTTCTTCCATTGAGGTGTCTGTATAAGGAAAAGGTATTTGTGATAGCTCTAAAAATGGCCTGCCCTCTGTTTCAAAAATTTTGCCCGTTTCGTCCGCAAAAACAATTCCCTTAATTCGAGAAACCTCACCCTCCCCATAGACAAGGTACTCAAAAAGCTCTAATGCAGTCTGCTCCCCTTCCCCACTAACAATAAAATCCGCCAAGCCTTCCTTCAAAACATACTCACCTTCAAAGGAAACCTCCGGCCCTCCTAAAATAATTCTACAGTTAGGAAGAATCTTTCTTATGCTTTGGCACACTCTTAAAACGATAGATATATTCCAAATATAACAGGAAAAGCAAAGTATATCCGGCTTCCTATGAAAAATTTCGGACAGAATCATATCTTCCTCATTATTAATAGAAAGCTCCAAAAGCTCTAAGCTAAGCCCGGGTGATAGCCTGCCACAATAAGCAGCTATACTTCGCAAGGCAGGGTTGGAATGGATATACTTTGCATTAATTGCAGTCAGTAAAATTTTAATTATCAACACTTCCTAAAAAACAGATTACAAATTTAGTTTTATTGATTCTCTAAAAAAAAGCTAAATGCCTTTTTCACATTTTCAAGTCTATCTTCCTTATTAACAACCCCAAGGAAAATCTCCTTGCCACTGGAATTAAGCTGAGCCAAAGCCTTATTTTGTGAAATATTAAGGCACTTACCTTCAAGCCCTTCCTGTAAGCTGTCTAAAGAAATAAAATATTCATTATTAATATAATTCTCAAGTAATTTCATCTCTCCGGCTATAAAATCAATATCCCTCGCCGCAACCATAGCTGTAAATTTCTGCTGCATTGCCATAGCTATTTGAGAAAGCCCCTCATTTGTCGGAACAACTACTAAGCGACATTCTAATTCTGGTTTCGTTTTATTTGAGGGAAGCAAAGCCGTATTCAACGTATTCAAAAGCTGTGTAGTGTCCTCATCGTTTATGTATTCCCCAAAAAAAGCAATAGTAATATAAGCCTGCTTAGGTGGATTAATATACATGGTATTAATAACGCTGCCAATTATAAAAACCACCAACAGCGTCAATAAAATATGAATCTTATAGTATTCCCAAATGTAATCAGCCTTTTGGGCTAATGACATGCCTTTCATTTTTTCAAGCATATTAGTCAACCTCTAAACCGCAAATTTTTAAAATGGCTCTATTAAGCGCATCCTTAGAATTATACCAAGGCTCATTTTGAAACCGATAATCAAACTTCTTAATAAACCAGTCTAGTTCCTCTTCAAGTCTCTTAAGGTTCTCAAGCTGCTTTGGTAAAACCAGCTGTATAAATTCCTTATAACTCCCCGGCTTAAGCTTTTTTTCTGCCGTCCTGCATAGTATTAAAAAATGCTCCAGACAAAATCCATTACATTCCCTTACCTGCTCAACAATTGCATTCTGCTCCCACATATAAAAAAATGTATCAATAAACCTAGTAAAATCACTTTGTACCTTATTACATATATAACAGGAGCACCCAACCCCCTCTAAAAAATCATACAGCCTATCGCTGTCTGACCCAATGGGCTGTTTTTTAAACAGTCCTTTTTTTGGCGGCTCAGCTTTTAATACAGAGTCAGCTATGGCAGAAAGCTCCTTATTTATTTTCTGAAAATGGGTGTGCAGCATAAGAGAAAGCCCCAGCCTGTTTTGCTGAACGTACATTTTTTCATAATGGCCTTTGCAAAACCCTTGCTTGTCCGTTTCAAGACGTATATCGTCCTCCATATATGAAGGTCCCAGCATATAATTTACGGCGTTTTCGTCCAGCACCTTAAGCATATTGCAAAATGGGCACTCTCCTCCTGCCTTAAAGCCGTCCATTACAGGTATGGTATATATTTTTTCCTTCGGATTCATATAGTCACAACCCTTTTATGTATTGCAGGGAAGCAGTGCTACCCTGCCTATAGCAATCTTCAAAATCATAATTACTCTTGTAAGCAAGCCTATAAGCCGAGTTCTGTATTAGATAGTCATCTATCTGGGGCGTTAGTTGCCTACGGGACAAAAATCCCTACGCCTCATGCGACGCTGTTAAAAAGCCTGACGGGCAGCCATTAGCTTTTTTGTCTTGCTTCAGGTGGGGTTTACATAGCCTCTTTTGTCGCCAAAAAAGCGGTGAGCTCTTACCTCACCTTTCCATCCTTACCGAAGGTTGCTTCGGCGGTTTATTTCTGTTGCACTGTCCTTGGAGTCGCCTCCACCGGGTGTTACCCGGCACCCTGCCCTATGAAGCTCGGACTTTCCTCTCCCAATTGCTTGAGAGCGACTATCTGGCTTACTTACAAAATCTATAAAATTTATTCCTTACTAATGGTATGGATAGCGATTTCCGCTCTATTAAAAAAGCGAATGGGAAATATTGTTGCACCTATCCCCCTTGAAATATAAAGCTTGCTGTCATTATATGAGTAAAACCCATCTCCATATTTTGGAAAAAGGCCTTGACCTGGAGCAAACAGCGTGGGGAAAAACGGAAGTCTAATCTGCCCCCCGTGAGTATGCCCGCTCAAAACCAAATCCGGCTGAAATGCCTTAATTATGTCAAAAATTTCGGGTCTATGGACTAACACCAAAAGAAATCTGTCATTTTGTTCAGTAAAAAGCTCATTAATCTTTAAAGCATCTCTTTTAGGATAAAAGGTATCCTTTATACCTACAATATCTATGGTAACGCCCTTAACTACGGCTTCCATTCGATTATTATTGAGCACAGTAACACCAGCGTCACGCAGCAGCTCTGAAATTTCCTCATAAACATAAGATTCATGATTACCGTCTACAAAAAACACTGGCACTCTTTCTGCAAGAGCTTTTATGTCCTCCAAATAGGGTGTTAGCTCCTCTGCATAATGCATGACTAAGTCACCCGTTAAAACCGCCATATCGAATTCTAGCTTTTCTATAGCCTTAAAAACGGTGGAGTTTTTTTTATTTGGCGAATTAGAATGTAAATCAGATATGTGCAAAATTTTTATACTGTCTGTTTGTGCAGCAAATTTTTTAGTTTTTATTTTCTCGTAGTTAATCTTTAAAAACCGCATACTGTAAAAATATACGGAATAGCAAAATACAAAGGCAATAATGAAAAGCCTTAATATCAAAGCTTTTTTGGACAAACCACGTTTAAGATCTTTCGCTTTCCAGCTCAATAATATCCCCCCAACCATTCTATTCAAAAGAACTTCCTCCGATAAATTCCCTAATAATTGAATTACTGGGAATCCCGTCCGGACTCATTACCAAAAATGAGTCTAGGAATTTAATGAGCCTTCTTGCTTCAGTATATTCATCTTCTGATTGCTTGATTCTAAAAAGCAGCGGCTCAGCATACTGCTTAAGTACGCTAAGCTCGTATATTAGTGCAGAATTAAAGAAAGCGTCGGCTTCCTCTTGATAAGGGAAAATATTCTCGTTCTCCCCTTTAGCCACATTTCGCCAAAGAGAGATACTCTTTTTGGCATTGATTTTTCTATAGAGACTATCCCTTACTATGCGCCTAATTAACCGAGTGTCGGAGGTAGGGATTCTGTTATGGTCGTCTACGTTAAGCTGGGTTAGAGCAGAAATAAATATTTTAAACTTAAAATCCATGGAGATTCTTGGAGTAAGGGCGTTATTAAGAGCATGTATACCCTCTAAAATCAAAACACTACCTTTATTAAGTGTCAAAAAAGTGCCCGAAAGCCCGGCCTTATCATTTTTAAAATCAAATTTTGGAAGCTGGACGGTTTTGCCGTTTAGCAAATTCTCCAAGTCCTCATTTATTTGGTCTATGTCAAGTGAAAGAAGATGCTCGTAGTCGGGATTGCCAAATTCGTCTAAGGGATAATATTTCGTTCCCAAAAAATAATCGTCTAGCGACAAAACATATGATTTAACCCCATTTACCCTAAGAGCGATGGACAGCCGCTTAGCAAAAGTAGTTTTCCCCGACGACGAAGGCCCTGCAATTAACACAATAGGCTTTTGCTGCCGGCAAATTGCGTCAGCAATTTCGGCTATCTTTTTCTCATGGAGTGCCTCTGTGGTTTTTATAATTTCCTGGGTTAATCCTTGACAAATGCTGTCGTTTAAGCTCCCAACTGTATCAACCCCAAGTATTTTGGCCCAATGCTTAGACTCGGTGATTACCTCCGAGATTTTTCTTTGGGTCAATAAGGGTGGAAGCTTAAAACATTCGTCAGCCTCTGGAAATTGCAGCACAAAGCCTTCGTTTAAAAGATGCAGCTTAAATAAGGTTAGGCACCCCGTACTGGGCACCATTGGGCCGTAAAAATAATTGTAATACCAATTCAGCTTATAAAAATTCACGCTGGAGGTTCTTCTGTAATTTATAATCTGCTCCTTATTCATTAGCCCAAGGTTATGAATGATTTCTTTGGCCTTATCAAGAGAGAAGGAAAATTTTTCAATAGGTAGGTCTTGCTTAACAAGCTCCTTCATTTTAGCTTCTATTTTCCCAAGAATATCTTCAGTTAGCTTAAAGCCCTCTTTTTCTATCTCGCAATAATAATTCTTTTTAATGGAATGGCCAATAATAACCCTAGTCTTTGGAGAAATTATTTCTTCTATTGCATACAACAGCAAAAACACAAGCGAGCGCTGATATGCTCTAAAGCCAAAGGGGCTTCTAAGGTCAAGAAATTCAACCACAGAATCCTTAACAAGGGTTTTATGTAGTTCTTCAAGCGCATTATTAACCCTCGCCAGTAGAATAGGATGTTTATGCCCATGCAAATATTTTTGGCTTATGGACAATAGAGTGTCCTCGCCCGATACTCTTACTTTAAAGTCATCTCCGCAATTAAGTATATTAGCCATATACTCTGTCAAATTGTCCACTCCTTAATATTCAGCCTAATCTATACTGTTTGAAAGGTTTGTCCGTTAACCTCGGAAATCATTACCTCTAAAGAAAGCTTATCAGCTGTAAGTCCCTCATTTATTACCGCTTTTAGTTTTTCCATAATAATTATCTCTGAGGCATAATGGGTCACGTCAATTAAATTTAAGTTCATTTCCTGTGCCGCCTGGGCTTGGTGGTATTTTATGTCACCTGTTATATAAACAGACGCACCCTTTTCCTTGGCTTCCTTAAAGGCCTTTATATCGGCGCAAGCACCTGCACCAACGCCTACCCATTCAATAGCTTCATCGTTTGCCTTAACAAAACGCACACTTTCAATGCCTAGGCTTTTCTTCACAGTTTCAAAAAACTCCTCCTGTGGTAAAGGCCTACTTAATTTTCCAACTCTAGCTAGAGACTTCCCTGTTAAATCATAATCAAATATGGGAATCATATCCGTAAGCCCGAAAATCTCACAAAGTGTATCATTTATCCCACCCTTGGTTATATCCAAATTTGTATGGGCTGAGTAAACACAAATCTTATTTTCTGCAGCTCTTAAAATTCTTCTGCCTAGAGGTGTGGTTGAGTTGATTTTATTTATGGGCTTTAAGATTGCCGGGTGGTGAGTAATTATTAAGCCACAACCTTTTTCAATGCCTTCCTCCAAAACCTCCTGTGTAAAATCAAGAGCAAGGAGCACCTTTGAAATCTCGTTGGAATAATCCCCAATAATTAGCCCGGGGTTATCCCAATCAACGGCAAGCTTTAAAGGAGCAAATGCTTCAATCCTATCTGCTATCCATTTTACTTGGGGCATGTAAACACCTTCTCATAGACTATTTTATATTCATTTAGTAGCAAAGCCTTTTGGGAAAGCTCCTCATTCTCCGTGCTTCCCACAGCTCTCTCAATAATCTTGCTAAGCTTAACTATTTCTCGTTCTAAAAAAAGCTTAAGGCACAGGTCTTTTCTTTCAATTAATATTTTTGAAAGCAAATACTCTGTTTCAGAATATGTATAATCAGTGCCCGATATGCAGCTAATTATCCAGTAGGGCTTATTGTCCTCAAAAAGTAAAACTTCATTTTTAATCCTATAGCCAATTGTATGAACCAATCTTCTGACAAAGGGAACATCTCTTTGCGGCTGCAAAACAAGTCTGCTGCCATTAAGCTTCCCATTCTGCAAAATCTCCCCTATTAGTCTGCCACCCATACCCGCAATTACTATGGTGTCTACAACCTCATCTTCAATAGGATCCAAGCCGTTGCCTTTTTTAAGCTGTATCTTTTTTTCAAGCCCCTCGAACTGCTTAATTGTTCTAAGTGCGCTTTCCAAAGGCCCGGAATTTATATCGCAGCCGATTGCACAGTGAGCCTTTCCCGAAAGTATGGAGTATATGGAGATTAAGCCGTGGTCACAGCCTATATCAGCCACAACATCTACAGTTGGTTCGATTTCGCCTACAATGGCCTTTATTCTATCAGAAAATCTATTGGTATTAATCATTTGTCCTCTGCTTTAGTCAGTGGGAGGTAATAGCTATATTATTACCTCCGTTGACTATTCTAAATAATCCTTAAGCTTTTTGCTTCTACTTGGGTGTCTTAGCTTTCTTAAGGCTTTTGCTTCAATTTGACGTATACGTTCCCTTGTAACGTTAAATTCTTTACCAACTTCCTCTAAGGTTCTTGTTCGACCGTCGTCCAACCCAAATCTAAGACGAAGTACCTTTTCCTCACGCTCTGTTAAAGTATCAAGCACCGCAATAAGCTGCTCCTTTAATAAGGTAAAGGCGGCTGCCTCCGCTGGAGCAGGTATATCATCATCTGGTATAAAGTCTCCCAGATGAGAGTCCTCCTCCTCACCGATAGGTGTT
>CAYWBF010000005.1:0-19342 GCA_964456085.1 uncultured Eubacteriales bacterium | reverse complement strand
ATCCAACGGTGGTTGGGCTAGACCCAAGGCTGGAGTTTGTGCCTGAGTTTATTAAGGACGAAGCCTTTGGGAAGTTTGGAAAAGGGCTTAAAGGAGCGGCAGAGGCTTTTTACAGCTACAACACACAGCTTATTGACGCTGTGTGTGATATTGTACCAGCTGTTAAGCCGCAGATTGCAATGTACGAAACCTTTGGTGCTGACGGCATAGAGTGCTACATAAATACAGTAGCCTACGCAAAGGAAAAAGGATTAATGGTAATAGGCGATATTAAGCGGTCTGATATTCAAAGCACAGCACAGGCTTACTCCGAGGGACATATTGGCAGAGTGGAGATAGAGGGTAATTTCCTTTCTGTGTATGATACGGACTTTATTACACTTAATCCTTATCTTGGATATGATTCTATACTGCCTTATATTGCCGACTGCAAAAGGTATGAAAAGGGGTTGTTTGTGCTTGTTAAAACCTCTAATCCTAACAGCGGTGAGATTCAAGACCTTCTTGTGGAGGGTAAGCCGCTTTATGAGGTTGTAGGCGGCTTGGTGGAAAAATGGGGAGTTGATTTAATGGGAGAAATGGGTTTTAGCGCCGTTTGTGCAGTAGTTGGCGCAACCCATAAGGCTCAGCTTGAACACCTTCGTCAGCTTATGCCAAACACCTTCTTTTTAATCCCTGGGTACGGTGCCCAAGGCGGCAGCGCTGATGATGTTAAGGCTGCATTTAATAAAGAAGGAATTGGTGCAATAGTAAATAGCTCCAGAGGAATTATTGCTGCTTACAAGTCTAAGGAAAATAAGGAGCGTTTTTCCGAGGCACAATTTGCCGAGGCTGCCAGAGAGGCTGTTATTATAATGAAGGAATCCATAAATAAAGCAATAAAAGGCTAGGGGACTGCTTATTATCAAGCAATTCCTTAGGGCAGACATACAGGAGGATATTAATGAAACAGTTTATAATATCAGAGATTCTAAGCAACTACAGACTATCGTCAAAAACCTTAAGCATAGAGCTATATGCGCCTGAGATAAGTAGTAGCATTAAGCCGGGGCAATTTTTACAGCTATATGTAGACAGCGAAAAGCTTCTTCTTCCAAGACCCATAGCCTTATGCGAAGCCTATCCCGAGAAGGGAAGTATTCGCCTAGTGTATGAGATAGTAGGTGAGGGGACTACAGCTTTTTCTTTGCTACAGCCGGGGGACAAGCTGAAAATTTTCGGCCCCTTAGGAAACGGCTACACAATAAATGAAGGAAAAAATCAGCTACTCCTTGGAGGAGGAGCAGGTGCGGCACCGCTCCTTGCCTTAGCCCGTGAAATGGCTGAAAAAACACCTGATAGTAAGGTAACTGCTGTTTTGGGCTTTGACAGTGAATACTACATGCATGATGAGTTTGAAAAGGCAGGTGCAAAAGTTATTGTATGCACGGAAGCCGGAAGCTATGGCGTGACAGGAAACGTAATCCATGGTTTAAACACCTTAAAGGAAAGCTTTGATTACGCTTACGCATGTGGTACAAAGGGTATGCTTAGGGCTGTATCCTCTTGGGCAGATGAAAAAGGACTGCCTATCCAAGTATCCTTAGACGAAAGAATGGCTTGCGGCATAGGTGCTTGCGTTGGCTGTGTTGTGAAAATAAAAAATAATGATGGCTGGGAAAATAAACGGGTTTGTGCTGACGGCCCTGTGTTTTTGGGAGAGGAGGTTATTTGGGAATGAGTAATTTAAGTGTAAGCATTGCCGGAGTAACCTTTAAAAACCCTGTAATGACAGCCTCCGGTACCTTTGGCAGCGGCGTGGAGTTTTCCGAGCTGTTTGACCTAAGCTGTCTTGGTGCCGTAGTGGTGAAGGGCGTTTCCTATAAGCCATGGAAGGGCAACAATACACCAAGAGTGGCGGAGGTCTACGGCGGTATGCTTAACGCCGTTGGGCTTCAAAACCCCGGGGTTAATTACTTTATAGAAAACAGCCTTCCTTTTTTACGAAAGTATGATACAAGGGTAATTGTAAATGTTTGCGGTCACACCGTTGATGAGTATGTTGAGGTTGTGAAGGCTCTCCAAGATGCAGAGGGTGTGGACATGCTGGAGCTTAATATTTCATGTCCCAATATTTCCGAGGGAGGGCTTGCCTTTGGTGTGGACAAGTCTGCCGCCTACGAAGTAACTGCCGCCGTTAAAAAGCACGCTAAGCAACCGCTTATTGTTAAGCTTAGCCCAAATGTCACTGACATAACCGAAATAGCAAGGGCAGCAGAGGCGGCCGGAGCTGATGCACTTTCACTTATTAACACCCTTTTGGGCATGAGAATAGATTTGCAAACTAAAAAACCCATTTTGGCAAACAAAATGGGGGGATTGTCAGGGCCATGCATTAAGCCAGTTGCTGTGAGAATGGTATACCAGGTGGCAGGTGCAGTAAAAATCCCAATCATCGGTATGGGTGGTATCTCCACCGGAGCCGACGCAATGGAGTTTATTCTTGCCGGAGCAACTGGTGTAGCTGTAGGCACAGCAAATTTCAACAACCCATATGCCACAATACAAGTCATTGATGAGCTAAAGGGTTTAATGAAAGAACATAACATATCCGACATAAACAGTATTATAGGCATTGCACAATAATTTTAAATGGAGATGATTAATATGGTTTCAAATGAAAGAGTAGAAGAAATTTTAAAGGAATCTGGGGTTTTGCTAAATGGGCATTTCCTGCTTGCTTCGGGTAAACATTCAGATAGATACTTGCAGTGTGCTAGGGTGTTGCAGTACCCAGGGTTTTCCGAGGAACTTATTTCTATAATGGCAGATGCGTTTAAGGACGAGAAAATCGACGCAGTTATTGGGCCTGCTACAGGTGGCATAATAATTGCCTACGAGCTTGCCAGACAGCTAAAAACAGTTAACCTGTTTACCGAAAGAGTAGAGGGCAAAATGGCACTACGTCGCAGCTTTGAGCTGAAAAAAGGCGCTAGAGTAGTAATAGCCGAGGACGTAATAACAACCGGCGGCTCTGTATTCGAGGTTATTGAGATTGCAAAGGAATATGGCTGTGAGATAGTAGGGGTAGGCGTTTTGGTAGACAGAAGCAACGGCACAATCGATTTCGGTACAAAGCTTGTTTCTTGCTACAAAACCTTCGTAGAGGCTTATGAAGCAGACAACTGCCCTGTTTGTAAGGAAGGCAAAATACCTGTGGTTAAACCGGGAACTCCTAAAGCAGCTTCGGCTAAATAAAACTCACTCCTTATTCTGTATGAAAAGGAAAGGAAGATTATTTTGCATAAACCAACGGCGTTAATTGTAATAGACTATACCAATGATTTTGTTGATACAAAGGGAGCACTCACCTGCGGAGAGGCTGGGAAAAGCATTGACGAAGCCATTCTAGCACTGTGCCAAAACCAGCTTGAAGAAAAGGGATATATATTTTTTTTGAATGACATACATTTCAAGGACAATCAATTCCACCCGGAAGCAAAGCTTTTTCCTCCTCACAATTTAGAGGGAAGCTGGGGCAGAGAAATTTATGGGAAAACAGGGCGTTTTTATGTAGAAAACAAGAATAATAGAAATGTCATACTAATGGATAAAACCAGATATTCTGCCTTTGCCGGAACAAACCTGCATATACTTTTAACAGAGAGAGGGATTGATTCGGTAGTGCTTTGCGGAGTGTGTACGGATATTTGTGTGCTGCATTCTGCTGTAGATGCTTATAACCTAGGGCTGGGAATTACTGTCCACGGCAGTTGTGTGGCAAGCTTTAACCAAATAGGTCATAGCTGGGCATTGGAGCATTTTAAATCCGCTCTTAACGCAGCAGTTATTTAACGTGAGTTCGACGAAGTTGAATAAGCCGCTTTAGCGGCTTAAATTGCGAAGCAATTTTCACGTTTTGTTCGACGAAATTGCGGTTTTTGCAATTTCGTCGAACTCACATTATTTAATGAAGTCCAAAGCTTAGGACAAAAATAAGGGCTATCTCATCAGCTTTGAGATAGCCCTTATTTTTTTGTGTTGTACATATGAATAAATAGCACGATATATCAAGAAAATCCGCTGCCATCATGTTACCTTAATATCGGGAGGTGAAAAGCATGAACAATGAAACTGCAATATTCCGTTCACTTGAAATAATTGAGAGCCGAATATCAGAGAAGTTATCCGTTGAAAACATCGCCAGCAGCGTTTATTTTACAGCATACAGGGGTATCCATACATTAAAGATGAAATTTTAAATGTTGTAACCGAGCTTTCTCAAATACCCTACGAAGAAATAAGTACAAAAAATATTGAGGATTTCACCCTGCGCTTAAATATTATTTCTTTTGTAGCAGATACGGATATTTTCCGTAGCCCAGATGATAAGGAGATGTTCAACGGACTAAGGGAGCTTAAAAATAGCTTCAGCGAAGCTGTTGATTTTTTCTCCACTCTTATCAAGCCGGAAGTAAACTCCTTTTTAGACAGCAACAAAAACAAGCACTTAAGGATATTGCGTTTCAAGGAAACATTTTACTGTTTTACACAAGAGGTGAGCTGTACAGTGAAAAGCTATGGTCAAGCCTAAATATGGAACAAAAGGTGAAAGTTGCAGACATATGCACTAAAATTAATGATTTTATTCAATTTACGCTAAGGGCTGCTGAAACAACAGCATATGAGACTATTGCACATATGCTATATGCCATAAATAAAGAAATGCTAGCACAACCAGAAGAAGTATACGAAAAAAGTGAAGCCGTGCGATTTTTGGCTTGTGAGTTTAAAAGGCTTTGGTGCACATGGTAATTTAATATTAACAATTCCAATTTATTTTTGCCCGATTAGGTTCATTTTCTACCGCAATAGCTCGCAAAGCAGCCTCGTATCTCCCACATTCCGCAGCTGCGATTTGGTCGTACACCTCCGCAGCCTCTCTCAGCCCAACACTGTCATAAGCTATAGCCGCAGCACCGTAGAATGCTACCCCAAGTGAATGAGTGGGCACATGGATAGACGAAGCCGCTTGTCCCACAGCCCGAGCCGCTGCCTGTGCACAAGGGTCACTTTCAAGCTCTCTTGCAGCAGCATGAGCATTCAAAATATGCTTCTTAGCTTCGGGTAGTTTAATTTTTTCCTCAAGCCAGTCACGAGCGGCCTTTATCGCACTTTGAAGCCTATTATCATTTGGATAGCTCTTTGCGTAAATAGGCAGGATATGCTCCTCTGAATAATCAATACACCACCTGCATATTGTAGCCTTGCTCTGGGTTTCAATCAGATTCATAAGTGAAACAATATAAGGTGAAGTTGCAGAACCAAGCATTTTTCTTAATTTGGGCATGACTATGATTCCTCCTTATTATTTTTTTAATTATAACCCAAAAGCATAATAAAGCACCAGTCGCTCCACATAAAAAAGGCTCTGATTTTTCACTAAGAAAAATCAGAGCCTTTACCTATTAACTCAATTCATAAAATCATCTGTAATACATCTTTACCGAAACCTTACTGACAATCTCTCTAACCGTAACCGTTTGCTGCTGTCTTTGCTTGCCTATGTCAAATCTTAGCCTGTTAAACACTCTTACACCTCCTGTCTCCTTTTTTTATTGGGGCGGTTATGTACCTTACGGTTCTTTCGGCTAGGTCAAATTTTCTGGAAAGCTCCTTATAGTTAAAGCCGTTAAATTCCTCCAACACCTGCTTTATGACACAGCCGTGAAACAGTCTTTTCTTAGTGGGTATGTATATAGACGTGCCGCAAAACTCATCAGAAATGGCACATAAGCCCTCAAAACCGATAATTTTTATCAGCTCATTATATGGCGGCAAAATATCCTCCTGATGCCTTGCCGCCAAATCCTTTAAAAGATGCTTGTTCATTTTGCATCAGTCTCCCTCTCCATGTAGATTGAGTTGACATAAGAGTAAATTTCGCAAAGCTTGCCCATCCCCAGCACCATTCGCTTAAAGTTTTTCTTTTTGTAGCCGTTAAGCATACGAATAGAAGAAAGTCTTAAATCCTTAAAAATCTTCTCCTTATGTAGTTGCTCTAGGTTATTTTTAAAAATCTTGAGTATGCCGCCAGTAATAAGATTATTAAAGTAGATAATGAGCAGCTCCTCGGCTTCGTCCTTGTTCCAATTATGTTCCATATTAATCCTCCTTTGTATACCATGGTTTACAAAATAGTGAAAAATTATGCTTATCCCCATAGCAAATAAAACATGCCTGAATAAGCTTTAAAAAATATTACATAAGCCACGTTTATATAACAGCGCTTCCGTCCTGTTAAAGAGAGTATACAATAACTGGCAACCTTTGTCAACCATGGTTTACAAAAATTTTGCTCATATTTTTGAATTATTGACGGAGTTTTGCAAATGTAGTATATTCATTGTCATAAAAAACTTTGGTGGTGTTTTATGGAAATACTAAACGAGGTAAAGCAAATACTAAGCGATGCCAAGGAATTCGTCAAAAGCAAAAACTTTCATTATGAAATGCACCGCTGTAATGAACCCAACGGTGAACAGATAAAAAAAGTTAATATGGATATTACTATTAAACAAGAAGACACTACAAAAATCGTAAAGCTTGGGTACTGCAAGGATTGCCAAACAGCTTTTTATCACGAGGATTTTGAAACAAAAACCTTTTAAACAATCACTAAACAATAAATGAAAGGGATTGAAAAAATGGAATCAGAAAATGCACTAAGCTCAACGGGCAATTTTATTCACAGCTATATTACAAAGGATTTAGGCGAAAACCTAGACAGACTTCACACACGCTTTCCGCCGGAGCCTAACGGCTATCTCCATATCGGCCATGCAAAAAGCATTTGCCTAAATTTTGGACTTGCAAAGCTTTACGGAGGACAATGCAACCTACGCTTTGACGATACAAACCCTGCTAAGGAGGACGTGGAATACGTTAACTCCATAATTGAGGATATAAAATGGTTGGGCTTTGATTGGGAGGACAGGCTTTACTATGCTTCGGACTACTTTGAGCAGCTTTATGAGTGCGCTGTGACTTTAATAAAAAAAGGGCTGGCTTATGTTTGTGAGCTTACCGCCGCCCAAATTAAGGAATACAGAGGCACACTTAATCAGCCGGGAAAGGAAAGCCCATACAGAAACCGCCCTATAGAGGAAAGCCTTGACCTTTTTGAAAGAATGAGAAATGGAGAATTTGAGGACGGCACAAAAACCCTTAGAGCCAAAATAGATATGTCCTCCCCGAATATAAATATGCGTGACCCGGTTATTTACAGAATAGCCCACATCTCCCACCACAACACCGGAGACAAATGGTGCATATATCCAATGTACGACTACGCCCACCCGCTAGAAGACGCTATTGAAAAAATTACCCATTCCATTTGCACCCTAGAATTTGAGGACCACAGGCCGCTGTACGATTGGTTTATTAACGCGCTTGACTTTGAGGTGAGGCCTAGACAAATCGAGTTTGCTAAGCTTAATTTAGCAAACACAATAATGGGTAAGCGTTACCTAAGAGCCCTTGTAGAAGAAGGCAAGGTAGACGGCTGGGACGACCCAAGAATGGTAACTATCTCCGGAATCCGCCGCAGAGGGTTTACGCCAAAAGCTCTACGAGAGTTTTGCGAAATAACAGGTGTGTCAAAGGCAAACAGTAAGGTAGACCAGGCTTTGCTGGAGCATTGTATAAGAGATGATTTAAAGGACAAATCTAAGGTTGTAATGACCGTTTTAAATCCGGTTAAGGTAATTATTACAAACTACCCCGAAAACTCTGAGGAGCTTTTGGACATAGAAAACAATCCGGAGAATGAAAGTCTTGGAATGAGACAGGTTCCATTTTCCAAGGAGCTTTATATTGAGAGAGACGACTTTGCCGAGAATCCTCCGAAAAAATTCCACAGACTCTATGTTGGCAATGAGGTTAGGCTAAAAGGCGCATATTTTATAAAATGTGAAAGCTTCCTAAAGGACGACAATGGCGAAATAAAGGAAATCTACTGTACCTATGACCCCGAAACAAAAAGTGGCTCCGGCTTTACAGGGCGAAAGGTTAAAGGGACAATTCACTGGGTAAGCGCAAAGCACGCTGTGCCTTTTACAGCCAGATTATTTGAGCCACTTGTGCTTGACCCGGAAAACGAAGGCGACGAGCCAGCTTTTAACCCCAACTCACTTACTATAGTAGAGGGTTGCTTCGGGGAACCTTCTATTAAAAGCATCACCCAGGAGGATAGGCTCCAATTTATACGAAACGGATATTTTTGCTTGGATTATAAATATTCAAAGCCGGAAGCGCTTGTGTTTAACAGAATAGTATCCTTAAAAAGCTCGTACACGCCTTAAGAAAACCTAAATTAATGTGAGTTCTACGAAATTGCTTTGCAATTTAAGCGGCTTATTCGACTTCGTAGAGCTCTCGTTTAAATTAATACTAACCTTTTGCTTTTCTATGAATAGTATATAAAAAAAGCAAACGGAGGTATTAACATGCCGGCATGGCCCAATAGGCAAACCCAGCAGCCTTTGCAAGGCAACGGCTTCCAAAGCCAGCAGCAGCAAAGCAATAATTCCGGGCGTAGGGTGCAAGGCCAAAGCAACCAGCAAAGCCAGAACAGACCGCAAGGCCAAAATAGTTTTATGCAGAATCTATTCAGGCAGCCCCAAAGCAAGGCTGCTCCAAATATAAATGAGCAGCAAGCAAACCGTTCTGTCCAGCAGCGGCCGCAACCTCAACCACCATTGCAAGCATTTCCTCAGCCTGTGCCACAAATGCAACAAATGCCGCAAATGCAACAAATGCAACAAATGCCACAAATGCAACAAATGCCACAAATGCAAATGCCACAGGTGCAGCAAATGCAGCAAGCCCCAGTCCAACAGCCTACACAACCGCCGCCTCAACCTCAACAATCTCAAGTGGTTACACCCATTCCGAATATGCAAAACTCTACACGGCCTCCAATGATGAACCAGAATATTTTAAACCAGCCCTTGCCAGACGGTATAAGGCTACAACCTTTAGATCAACGAGCCTATGAGGAAATAAAAAGAGGGGGAATGCCCTTTTCATCGCCGCCTCCTCCGGAACAAATGGCGGCAATGCCTTCAATGCCTTCAATGCCAATAGCTTCTGCTGAGAAAATGCAGGATAACAACCAAGTGCTGATTACGGACTTGCAGGAGCTTATACAAAGCGAGCGCAACGGAAAAATATTTTTTGAATACTTAAGAAAAATTGCACCAATACCGGAATTTAAAACAACCTTGGCTAATTTGGCCGAGGAATGTGACAAATGCAGAGAAAGCCTAGCAAAAATCAGTGAAGGCTTAAGCTCTGCCCCATTTGAACCGGCCACAAACGAAATAATAACCTCCGTTAGATTTAAGGAGGGCATATACTTGGCTATTCAAGAGGAGGGCAACATGGCTAAAAGCTTAAGCCGTATTTACGAACAGGTAACAGATCAAAATAAAAGTAGAAAACTAAACGCCTTGCTATATCAAAAAATAATAGATATAAGCTCATTGCATTTGATTTATTCTAGTTTAAGCTAGGGGGTTTGGGGGAGTGCAGCTCCCCCAAGACTTAATCCCCAACTCAAAAAAACTATTAATTCAATTCCGAATTCGATTCCTAAAGAGGGAAAATAATGAGAAATCATGTAAAAGACCATAAAAGGGTAGTAATAAAGGTAGGCACAACCACGCTAACCTATCCAAACGGCAAAATGAATTTAAGAACAATGGAGCGGTTCGCCTGGGTATTGACAGACCTTAAAAACAGAGGCATAGAGGTTATTCTAGTAACCTCGGGGGCAATAGCCGTGGGCACCACAAGGCTTAACCTACCAAGCCGCCCAAGAGATATTCACGGCAAGCAAGCGGCCTCAGCCGTAGGCCAAGCTGTACTAATGCAGATGTACGAAAATTTTTTCATGCAGTATAACCAACTGGTAGCCCAAATTCTTTTGACAAAGGACGTAATAGAAAACAAGGAGCGTATGGAAAACGCAAAAAACACATTTTCTACCCTGCTGTCTATGGGGGTTATTCCAATCGTTAACGAAAACGATACCGTTTCTATAGAGGAGCTGGAATTTAGCGACAACGACACTCTTTCGGCCTACGTGGCAACCTTGGTGAACAGCGATGTTTTAATTATCCTGTCCGACATAGACGGCCTTTATGACAAGGATCCAAAAGCGCACCAAGATGCAAGTCTTATTCCGTATATAGAGGAGGTTTCCGACAAGCTGTTTGAGATAGCAGGAGGAAGCCGCTCCGACCTTGGCACAGGGGGAATGAAAACAAAAATAAAGGCTGCCCAAATGGCAACCACACAAGGTATTGACGTAATTATTGCTCACGGGGAAAGCCCGGAGATTGTTTTTAAGATTTTTGAGGGAGAAGAGGTTGGAACTCTTTTTAGGGGCAACAGAAAATAAATAAGGATTGGGTAAAGGGGCGAAAACTGTGGAATACTTAATTGAAATAGGTAAGAACGCAAGGCAGGCAGCAAGAAGCGCAGCAAAAATGAACACAAAGGATAAAAATGATGCCCTTATCCTTTGCGGCGAGAAGCTGTTAAGCAAAAGCCGTGAAATATTGGCGGCAAACAGCCTAGATGTCATGGCTGCAAAGGAGAGCGGAAAAATTTCTTCCTTTATAGATAGGCTAACTCTCACAGAGGGACGCATAAAGGATATGGCAGAAGGCTTACGGCTAGTTGCCGCACTGGACGACCCTGTGGGTGAGGTTGTTTCTATGCGGACTATGCCTAATGGTTTGACAATCGGTCAGAAAAGAGTACCTATGGGAGTTGTGGGCATAATATATGAAGCTCGCCCCAACGTATCCTCCGATGCCTTCGGTCTATGCCTTAAGGCAGGCTCCGCCGTGATTTTAAGAGGCGGAAAGGAAGCGCTTAACTCAAATTTGGCAATAATTGATGCCTTCAGAGAGGCACTTAAGGAAAACGGTTATAACCAGAACCTTGTGCAAATGCTAAACGATACCTCCAGAGAAACTGCCGGCAAGTTTATGAAGCTTAATAAATATATTGACGTGCTTATTCCAAGAGGCGGCGCCGGTCTGATTCAATCGGTTATTGAAAACAGCACCATTCCCGTTATTGAGACAGGAGTGGGGAATTGCCATATATTTGTAGATGCCTCCGCTAATATTGAAACGGCCGTAAAAATTATTATTAACGCCAAGACCCAGCGCCCCGGGGTTTGTAACGCATGTGAAAAGGTTTTGGTGCATAAGGATATTGCACATAAACTTCTACCGGGCTTATGCCAGCAGCTTAAAGAGAAAAATGTGGAAATACGTGGAGACGAAAAAGCAAGAGGTCTGGTGGACTATATAATAGAAGCAACAGAGCAGGATTGGTATACGGAATATTTGGATTATATAATAGGAATCAAGGTTGTAAATAATATTGACGAGGCCATTGAACATATTGAAACCTACGGAACACGACACTCTGAGTCTATCATTACAGAAAGCTATGAGAACAGCCAAAAATTTTTGCAGGAGATAGACAGCGCCGCAGTGTATGTAAACGCCTCCACAAGATTCACCGACGGATACGAGTTTGGCTTTGGCGCAGAAATAGGAATAAGCACCCAAAAGCTTCACGCCCGTGGCCCAATGGGTCTAAAGGAGCTTACCACCACAAAATATATTATCCTCGGCAACGGCCAAGTTAGAGAATAAGGATAATAAAATCCTCCATTAAAATTTCAAACAATGGATTTTTAAAGCAACCATAGTATAAATTACCTCTAATAAAAGAATATCCAGTGGCAATAATACTATTGTAACATTAATATTCATTAATTTAGGAGGTTAATTTGAAATGTCAAATAACACAAATACAAACAGCAGAGCAGTACCAGAAGCACGCGAGGCTTTAAACCAATTTAAATACGAGGTAGCAAACGAAATAGGAGTGCCATTAAAGCAAGGCTACAACGGCGACCTAACTTCCGCCCAGAACGGTTATGTTGGTGGATATATGGTTAAAAAAATGATCGAAGCCCAAGAAAGACAAATGGCTGGATCAACTCAAGGACAGACTACTATTAGATAGTTTAGCTATCCAAAAAAATAAAGCTTAGTTAGACTTCCCATACCTACCTATTGTATGGAAAATCTAATAGCTTTATTTTCAGACAAATTCTATGCACAAATGACAAAAGGAGTTAAAAAACCATCAGGGTTTTTTAACTCTTTTTTTTTAAATGTTATGTACAAAATAATTTTGAAAATGTATAATGAATTATTCAAAATATTGGAGGTAAGAATATGGAAAAGAAGTTGAAAATTGGTGTTTTAACTGGAGGCGGAGATGCGCCTGGGCTTAATGCCGTTATTTATGCCTTGACAAGAACTTGTATATCGAAATATGGCTTTGAATTAATAGGCTACAAATTTGGATACAGAGGGCTTTTTAAAAATGACTTTATACCTTTAACAGTAAGCTCTACTTCCGGAATCCTTCACAGAGGCGGCACAATTTTATATAGCTCAAATAAGGATAATCTTTTTAACTATCTTGTTGAGGAAGACGGTCAAAAGGTTTACAGGGACGTTAGCGATGTAGCCATTGAAAATATGAAAAAAGAGGGCGTAGACGTTTTGGCTGTGCTTGGAGGCGACGGAACACTTACAAGCGCAAGGGATTTTGCCAGAAAGGGCGTTAACGTAATCGGCATACCAAAAACCATTGACAACGACCTTGGCTGTACTGACGTAACCTTCGGCTTTGATACAGCCGTTAATATAGTAACAGAAAATCTTGGGCGTATCCACACAACGGCAGAGTCTCACCACAGGGTTATGATTGTTGAAGTTATGGGTAGGTCTGCCGGCTGGATTGCTTTGCGCTCTGGTATTGTAGGCTCAGCCGACGTTATCCTTATTCCGGAGATTCCTTACAACATAGATAAAATTGTTAAGAAAATTATGGATCGTGACAGCCAGGGCAAGCCTTTCTCTGTTATTGTGGTTGCAGAGGGTGCTACCGAAAAGGGCGGAAGCGTTGTTGTTAATAAAATTGTTGAGGACAGCCCTGACCCAATTCGTCTTGGAGGCGTTGGCGCAAAGCTTGCCTATCAGCTTGAATCACTCGTACCTCATGAGGTAAGAAGTGTTGCCCTTGGACATATTCAGCGTGGTGGCGAAACCTCTGCTGCTGACAGATTTTTATCCGTGCGCTACGGAGTAGCGGCTGGGGATATGATTGCCGAAGGAAAATTTGGACAAATGGTTTGTATACGAAACGACAAAGTCTGCTCAGCTATGCTGGAGGAGGTTATCGGCTCCAACAAGCTGGTTAACCCTAGCGGCGAGCACGTTAACATTGCCAGAAGCCTTGGTATTTCATTCGCAGACTAAAGATTGCGTCAGACTAAGTTGTACAATATTTCAAACGCTTCGTAGGTTTGATTTAATGTACGGCTTTTTTTGGACACCGAAAAAAGGAGATTTCTATGTTACCCTTAGGATTAAACGAAATAAGAGAAAAGTTTCTTAGTTTTTTTGAAAGCAAGGCTCATCTAAGACTAAACAGCTTTCCACTTGTACCCCAAAATGATAACAGCCTACTTTTAATAAATTCCGGTATGGCTCCCTTGAAGCCATTTTTCACCGGTGCGGAAACTCCCCCGAGAAAGCGTGTTACTACCTGCCAAAAATGCATTAGAACAGGGGATATTGAAAACGTAGGAAAGACTGCACGTCACGGCACTTTTTTTGAAATGCTTGGAAATTTTTCCTTTGGTGACTATTTTAAAAACGAAGCTATTGAGTGGGGCTGGGAGTTTGTAACAAAGGTTATGGATATTCCAGTAGACAGACTGTACGCGTCTGTTTACTATGAGGACGACGAGGCTTACGAAATTTGGAATAAAAAAATAGGGCTGTCCGAGGACAGAATATTCAGAATGGGCAAGGAGGACAACTTCTGGGAGGTTGGACTTGGTCCATGTGGCCCTTGCTCTGAGATTTATTTTGACAAGGGCGAGCAGTATGGATGTGGTAAGGATAGCTGTACTGTAGGCTGTGACTGCGACAGATATATGGAATTCTGGAACCTTGTGTTTACCCAGTTTAATAAAAACGAGGACGGCTCCTACTCTAAACTGGATAATCCAAATATTGATACCGGCATGGGACTTGAGCGTATTGCTGCTATGATGCAGGGGGTAGACTCCATCTTTGATGTGGACACAATAAAGGCCATTCGTGATGAGGTTTGCCGCATTGCAGGGGTAGAGTATAACGCTGATAGCAAGAAGGATGTTTCTATAAGAGTAGTAACTGACCATATTCGTGCGGTTACCTTTATGACAGCAGATGGTGTGTTGCCTTCAAATGAAGGCAGAGGCTATGTTTTACGCAGGCTGTTACGCCGTGCGGCACGTCATGGCAGGCTTTTAGGGATAAATCATGTGTTTCTGACCGATTTGTGTAAAATCGTAATTAATCTTTCAAAAGGTGCTTATCCTCAGCTTGAAGAAAAGCAGGATTATATTTTTAAGGTACTGTCCGTTGAAGAAAACCGTTTCCATGAAACACTTGATGCCGGAATTGAAATTTTACAAAAGCATATTAAAAAGTTAAAGGAACAAAATGAAACAAAGCTTTTGGGCGGAGTAGCCTTTAAGCTTTATGATACATTTGGATTTCCGCTGGAGCTTACTAAGGAGATTTTGTCAGAGGAATTTTTGATTACCGATGAAAAAGAATTTCTTGCGGAAATGGAGGCTCAGCGTAATAGAGCACGTCAGGCTCGTGAGGAATCTACCTTCATGGGTAGAAAGGACACTGTTTACAGCAAGCTTGACCCTGCCTTAACCACAGAATACTTACGCAATGAGACAGAATCCCAGGGTGCCGTTGTTGAACTCGTAGTAAACAATGAGCTTGCCAAGGAAGCTAAGGAAGGGGAAAGCGTTTCGATTTTCCTTGACAAAACTTGTTTCTATGCAGAGAGTGGCGGTCAGAAGGGTGACAGCGGTATTATTAAAACCGATAATGCAGAAGTTAGGATAGATGATTGTATTATGGTTGCTGGCCATAAGTTTGCCCATGTAGGTGTTGTTGTAAAGGGAGAAATAAAGGTAGGGGATAAGGTAACTACGGTATATGATAACCAAAAACGCCTTTCTACTGCCAGAAACCATACAGCAACCCATCTTATGCAAAAGGCTCTCCGTGAATTGCTTGGAAGTCATATCGAGCAGGCTGGCTCATCTGTTTCGCCTACTAGGTTAAGATTTGACTTTACTCATTTTGCTCCAATGACTGCCTCAGAAATTAAGGCTGTGGAGGAAAAGGTTAACGATAAAATTTTGGAATGCTTATCTGTGGACGCAAATGAAATGCCTATTGATAAAGCAAGAGCGATGGGCGCAATGGCACTTTTTGGGGAAAAGTACGGCGATGTGGTTAGAGTTGTTAATATTTCCGACTACAGCATTGAGCTTTGCGGCGGAACACATTTAACAAATACCTCACAGGTTGGCGTTTTTAAAATATTATCCGAAAGCGGCATTGCTTCTGGGGTAAGAAGAATTGAGGCGCTTACAGGTAAGGAAGCCTTCAATTATTTTAGAGAGCAGGACGAAAAAATCTCTAGCATAGCTACTCTGTTGAAGGCAACGCCGGAGAGTATTACAAATAAAATCAAGACCTTCCTTGAAGAGACCAAGAGTGTTTACTCAGAAATGGAGAAGCTTAAAGCGAAGGCATCAGTAAATATTGTAGACGACATAATAGCAAAGCGAGAGGTAATCTCCGAGCAGAACATTATGATTGCCCAAGTGGATAACCTTGATATGAACGGCTTACGTACAATGGGCGACATAATAAAGGATAAGGTTAGTTCCTGTGCTGTAGTGCTTGCCAGTATTCAAAACGACAAGGTTAATTTGCTGGCTATGCTTACAGAGGATATGGTTAAAAAAGGCGCCCATGCCGGAAATATTGTAAAGGCGGCAGCTCAAAAGGTAGGCGGAAGCGGAGGCGGCAAGCCGAACATTGCACAAGCAGGCGGTAAGGAGCCAAGCAAAATAGGCGAGGCACTGGAAGCTGCCAGAAGCTTGTTGATTGAGCAGATAGGCTAGAGGGCTAGGGGATTTGGGGGAGTGCAGCTCCCCCAAGGTTTTATCCCCGAAGTTTTTCTTTAAAGGTCATTAAATATAGAAACTCCAAAATGCCATAACTGGATTTTTGGACTGTTATAACAAAAAAGGAGCTTAATTAGTATGGCTAACGAAAAAAAGGTAAGTCAGATTACTGACATGGAGGTGGATTTTCCACAGTGGTATACGGACATTGTAAAAAAAGCGGAGCTTGTGGATTATTCCTCCGTTCGTGGCTGCGTAATTTTGCGCCCATATGCTTATGCTATATGGGAGCTTATGCAAAAGAACTTAGACGTAAGGTTTAAGGAAACAGGACACGAAAATGTGTATATGCCAATGTTTATACCAGAAAACTTGCTGCAAAAGGAGAAAGACCACGTTGTGGGCTTTGCGCCGGAGGTTGCATGGGTAACTCACGGAGGTAGCGAAAAGCTTACCGAGCGCCTGTGTGTGCGCCCAACCTCGGAAACTCTTTTTTGCGAGCACTATAAAAATATAATCCAATCCCACAGAGATTTGCCTAAGCTTTACAACCAATGGTGCTCAGTAGTACGTTGGGAGAAAACAACCCGTCCATTTTTACGCACCCTTGAATTTTTATGGCAAGAGGGTCACACCGCTCATGAAACAGCGGAGGAGGCTCAAGAGGAAACCCTTAGAATGCTAGATATTTACGCAGAATTTTGTGAGGACATACTAGCTATTCCAGTAGTTAAGGGTCAGAAAACCGATAAGGAGAAATTTGCCGGTGCAAAGGCTACGTTTACCATAGAAAGCATTATGCATGACGGTAAGGCTCTACAATCGGGCACTACCCATAACTTTGGGGACGGCTTTGCCAAGGCGTTTGATATAAAATTCACTGACAAGAACAATAAACAATCCTATGTGCATCAAACCTCCTGGGGACTTTCTACCCGATTAATAGGAGCTATAATTATGGTACACGGGGATAACAGCGGACTTGTGCTGCCACCAAGAGTAGCTCCCGTTCAGGTAATGATTATTCCTATTAACTCCGGTAAGGAAGCTCTTTTGGAGAAGGCCACGGAAATAATGAATACTCTTAGGGACTTAAATATCCGAGCCAAGGTTGACGCTACCGATAAATCTGCTGGTTGGAGATTCTCCGAGCAGGAAATGAAGGGTGTTCCTTTAAGAATTGAAATAGGCCCTAAGGATTTGGAGAACAACAGAGTGGTTGTTGTTAGACGTGATACTGGGGAGAAGCTGTTCATTGACATTGACAGCCTTGCAGGGGAGATTCCTGTGCTGCTGGAAAAAATCCATGAGAATTTATATAATAAGGCTAAGGTACGTTTAACTGAAAAAACCAGCGATGCAGCCAACCTTGAAGAAATGGAAGAGATTTTAACAAACAAGCAAGGGTTTATCCGTGCCATGTGGTGCGGATCAGAGGATTGTGAAAACGAAATAAAGGAAAAACTAAGCGCAACCTCACGCCTTATGCCTTTTACCCAAGAGAAAATAGGTGAAAAGTGTGTTTGCTGCGGCGAGGCAGCTAGCAAGCTTGTATATTGGGGTAGGGCATATTAGAACAATAGCTTCAAGTAAACGAGAATTGCCCAAAGCTGGGTAATTCTCGTCCTAGCAAATCCTTAGGAGGAAAGAAAATGCCGGTTAATTTAAAAGGAAGAAGCTTTTTAACACTAATGGACTTTAATAAGGAAGAAATCCGTTATCTTCTTGACCTTTCCCACGACTTAAAAAGGAAAAAACGCCTTGGATTGTATCAACCAACCTTAAAGGGAAAAAATATTTTGCTTCTATTTGAAAAGACCTCCACAAGAACAAGGTGTGCTTTTGAGGCAGCGGCGCTGGACGAGGGGGCACACGTTACTTTTTTGGACAGCGCATCCTCTCAAATGAATAAAAAAGAATCCTTAGAGGATAGCGCCAGGGTTTTTGGGCGTTTCTATGATGGGATTGAATACAGGGGATTTTCACAGGAGGTTGTGGAAAATCTAGCACGGTTTTCCGGAGTACCTGTTTGGAACGGATTAACAGATATCGACCACCCAACCCAATTATTGGCTGACATGATGACTATAGAGGAAAAGCTTAGTAAGCCGCTTTCTCAAGTTAAGGTTGTATTTGTTGGAGACGTTGGTAACAACATGGCTTATGCATGGGCTTACGCCTGTGCAAAAATGGGCTTTAGCCTTGTATTACTTGGGCCAAAGGAGCTACATATGCCTTCCGATGATTTGGATAAGCTTAAGCCGCTTTTGGAGCAATCCGGAGGAAGTATTCAAGTCTCTCATGATTTGGATGAGGTTACAGGTGCCGACGTAGTGTATACCGATGTTTGGGTAAGTATGGGGCAAGAAGCCGAAATGGCAGAGCGGATTAAAATTTTAACTAAGTATCGTGTTGACAGCGAGCTAATGAAAAAGGTTGGAAACGAAGGTGCAATATTCATGCACTGCCTTCCAGCTTACCATGATTTTGAAACAACAACCGCCCAAAAAGCAAGGGATGAGCTTAAGCTGGATATTCGTGAGGTATCGGACGAGGTATTCCGAAGCGGCGCATCTGTTGTTTTTGATGAAGCGGAAAACAGACTTCACACAATTAAGGCCGTAATGGTAGCAACCCTATAAAACTTATGCGGAGTTAAGCAAGGAGATGAGCCTTTGAACGAAGCGGTAATAACACAAATAAAGGAATGGATAGAGGCTATCATTTTTGCTGGAATTGCGGCTGGCATCTTATTTATTGTTTGCTGGCCGGCAAAAATCGATGGGGCTTCGATGGAGAATACCTTTTTTACCAACGAGCGTATTGCTTTTTCAAGGGCGTTGGCCTATTTTGACAAGCTAGATTATGGGGATATTGTGATTTGCAGGCTTAACGAGAACGGTTACAAACGAAATATAGTGAAAAGGCTTATAGCAAAGCCTCTTGATCATGTGGAATTATCTTCATCTGTCTTAAAGGTAAACGGAGAGGCTGTAGATGAATCCTATCTAAGCCGTGACTTTGAGGAACGGAATTTGGACATTATCCTTGGCGAAGAGGAATATTTTATTTTGGGCGACAACAGAGATGTAAGCATTGACAGCCGGAGTATAGGCCCTGTACATAAAAAGGACTTGGTTGGCAAGGTACTTTTTCGGTGGTTTCCTTTTAACAAAATAACGGCTTATTAGTTATTAAAGTGTC
>CAYWBF010000004.1:0-20949 GCA_964456085.1 uncultured Eubacteriales bacterium | reverse complement strand
TGTCGCTTGCCAGGAAAATATTTCCCAAGCGAGCCACAGTCTTTATTATTTATACCCAAAAACCTAAGAAGCCTGACTCTCCGCACCAACCCCACCGGGGCTTTGAATAGTCTTCATAGGACACTTCTTAGCGCAATCACCGCACTGGGTGCACTTATCATAAGCGACCTTAGCCAAGTTATTATCTACAGCAATAGCCGCAACACCGCAAGCCTTAGTACAAAGCTTACACCCGATACAACCCACCGTACAGTGTGACCGCACAACCTTACCATTATCAGTGGAGTTACAAGCAACCTTAACCTCACTGCTATAAGGCACAAGCTCAATCAGCGCCCGAGGACAAGCGGCAGCGCACTTCCCACAGGCAGTACACTTCTCCTTATCCACCAAAGCAATGCCCTCCTCGATGGAGATAGCACCAAACTGACAAGCTCTAACACAGCTTCCGCCACCAAGACAGCCAAAGGTACAGCTTTTTGAGCCGCCACCTGCAAGCTGCTGGGCGGCGTTGCAGTCGTCCAAACCAAAATATTCATACCTAAAGGTACTTTTATTTTCATTTCCGGCGCATTTTACAAAGGCAACCTCACGTTCCTTTATCTCAGGCACAACTCCAAGTACCTCGGAAATCTTAATTGTGCTGTTAGCGCCGCCTACAGGACAGCCATTCGGCTTAGCCTCGCCAGCCAGTACAGCCTTAGCGAAGGCATCACAGCCAACAAAGCCGCAGCCTCCGCAGTTTGCTCCGGGCAGAGCGTCCCTAATGGGAGCGAAGCGAGGGTCCTCTTCCACCTTAAATTTTATTCCGGCATAGCCAAGGCCAAGGCCGAACAACAGCCCCATACCCCCAAGGCTGACCATTGGAAGGATTATATTATTAAGCATTATACTACCTCCTTTACGAAATCAAGCCGGTAAAACCAAGAAAAGCGATGGACATTAGAGCGGCTGTAAATAAAGCAATGGGAAAGCCTTGAAAAATCTTTGGAATATTGTTGGCTTCAAGCCGTTCACGAATACCGGCAAAAAGCACAATAGCAATAGTAAAGCCGATTGCCGCACCCACACCGTAAACAACGGAGCTGATAAAATCGTAGCCCCTGTCCTTGCTTAGAACGGTAACACCCAAAACGGCACAGTTTGTAGTGATAAGTGGCAAGTAAACCCCAAGCGCCTGATAAAGTGTAGGGCTGGACTTTTTAATAAACATCTCCACAAGCTGAACAAGGGAAGCAATAACCAAAATAAAAGCAATATTATATAAATACTCAATACCAAGCTTAACAAGAATGAAGTTATAAATAATATATGTAGCGGCGGAAGCAAGAGCCATAACGAAGGTTACAGCGATACCCATACCAAGAGCCGTCTCCACCTTTTTAGAAACCCCAAGGAAGGGGCAAATCCCCAAAAACTGGGTAAGAACGAAGTTGTTAACAAAAACTGCGCCAATAAAAAGTAAAATAAGCTCCATTATGCCTTCCTCCCTTTAAAATAATTTAACAAAGCCATTAAGCTTCCAAGGGTAATAAACGCCCCGGGAGGAAGAATGAACATTAAAATCTTTGGGGTCTCCTCTGAAAGCAAGCGAATGCCAAAAATACTTCCGGCACCCAAAAGCTCTCTAACAGAGCCGATTATAGTCAAAGCAAGAGCAAACCCAAGCCCCATACCTATACCGTCAAAGATAGAAGCGATACAGCCGTTCTTAGAAGCAAAGGACTCCGCTCTAGCCAAAATAAGGCAGTTAACAACAATAAGGGGAATAAAAAGTCCAAGAGCAGCATTAAGCTCCGGCACAAACCCCTCCAGCAAAAACCCTACAATAGTAACGAAGCTGGCAATAACCACAATAAAGGCAGGGATTCTAACCTTGTCGGGGATTATGGAGCGGATTAGGGAAATAACCATGTTGGAGGCGACAAGCACCGCCGTAGTGGCTATACCCATGCCCAAGCCGTTAATAGCGGAGGTAGTAACGGCAAGTGTAGGACACATTCCGATTACCTGCATAAAAATAGGGTTATCGTTAATAAGACCGTTCTTTAAAATCTTAACTGGATTCATTTACTGACCCCCTTTAATTCCTTTTCGTAGTAAGCCGTAGCAAGGTTAACGGCATCAGTCACAGCACGGCTGGTAATAGTGGCGCTTGTGATGGCTTCTATGTCGCTTTCTCCGGGAGCGGACTTAACAACCTTAAGCTGTCCGGCTTTTCCTATAAACTTATCGGTAAATTTGGGGTTTTGTGCGTTAGCCCCAAGACCGGGGGTTTCGCTGTGCTTTGTAATCTGCACGCCGGAGATTTTACCCTCCTTGTCAATACCCACAAATAAATCAATAGCACCGCCGTAACCCTTTTGGGAAAGCTTGAAAATATAACCCTGAATCTCAGTCTCATAGTAAGCTGTAAAAATCTTTAAAATTTCGCCCTTGCCGCCTGTTGGCTCTGGAGTGGGCAGCTCCTCCTTATATTCCTTTGCAGGCAAAATCTTAGTCATAGCCTGTGACTGGGTAAGGGCTTGCTGCCGCAAAATAGGCTCTTGGGTTATGGTAAATACGAATCCCAGAAAAGCGGCGGCAACCAAGGTTATTATAAGTAAAATCAATCCCGGTTTAACCATTTCCTTCATTATTTCGCCCCCCCTGCATTTAATTTTGTGCCAAACACTCTCGGTTTGGTAAATCTGTCAATAAGCGGCACAGCCAGATTCATAAGGAGAATGGAGTAGGATACGCCCTCTGGATAACCGCCGTAAAGTCGGATGATTCCCGTAAGCAAACCACACATAACCCCCATAATAAGCTGACCCTTTGGCGTAACAGGTGAAGAAGAATAGTCAGTAGCCATAAAAAATGCACCAACCATAAGACCGCCTACCAAAAGCTCATACAGCGGATAGCCTTGGAACAAGCCACCTCTGCCGAAAATAAAAGTAAAAATAAAAACAGTACCTATGTAAGTAGCAGGAACCCTCCAGGTTATAACCTTCTTATATAAAAGGTACAGACCGCCTAAAATAAGCGCAATAGCAGAGGTTTCACCGATACAGCCGCCAATGTTTCCGGCTAAAGCATTAATATAATCGATAGACGTAGGAGCAACAGCGTCTTTCAACAGCGCAAGAGGTGTAGCCGAGGTAACAGCATCAGCACTAACAAATGAAAAAACATTTACAGGTTTAATAAAGGCTGTCATTTGAGTAGGAAAGGACGCTAGTAAAAAAGCTCTGCCGGCCAAAGCAGGGTTCATAAAATTCTGCCCAAGCCCACCAAAAAGCTGCTTAACTACCACAATAGCAAAAAACGCGCCCAATATAGGCAGCCAAAGCGGCGCAGTAGGCGGCAAATTAAAAGCAAGCAGTAGCCCCGTTACCACAGCACTAAAATCTCTTATTGTGCTAGGTTGCTTTGCGATTTTGCAATAAAGCTCCTCAAAGCCCACGCAAAGCCCAACACACAAAACAATCAATACCAAGGCTCGTAAGCCAAAAAAATAAACCCCACACAACGCCGCAGGCAAAAGTGCCTTGCACACGTCCAGCATAATAGCCTCTATAGACTCATGCTTATTTTTCACATGAGGGGTTGATGACACAACATATTTTACATCTGACATGGCTGCTTCCCCCTATTTCTTTCTTTTTGACATTAAATCACGGCGTGTTGCACGGATAGATTGAGCTAGGTGACGCTTTGCCGGACAAACATAGGAGCAGCTGCCGCATTCGATGCAGTCTAGTCCGTTGTTTTTAAGAAAGCCGTCCATATCTCCCGTTATTACGTTTTGGTTTAGGGTCAGCGGCATTAAGCCCATGGGGCAATAGGTAAGACATTTTGCACAGCGTATGCAGTTTTTTTCTGGTGGAAGCTCCGCCTCCTCCTTGGTAAGGCACAAAATAGCCGAGGAGGTTTTTATAATGGGTACGTCTATGGTAAACATAGCGACCCCCATCATTGGGCCGCCGGACACCAGCTTATAAGGCTCCGACACAAACCCACCCGTCTGCTCAATCAAATCCTTGTAAGACATACCCAAGCGAACCTTAAAGTTGCCGGGATTTTTCACAGCGCCACCTGTTATGGTAATAACCCTTCTAATCAAAGGACGTTCCCTAACTACAGCACGCTCAATGGCAATAACAGTATCTACATTGTTAACAATACAGCCAACATCTGCCGGCAGCCCACCAGAGGGCACCTCACGGCCGGTACATGCATAAATAAGCTGTTTTTCCGCACCCTGTGGATATTTTGGAATCAAGCCTACGACCTCAATATTCGGCTCATGCTTGCAAACCTCCAAAAGCTTGTCAATAGCGTCCTGCTTGTTTGTTTCTACGCCGATAATGCCCTTAGCTGTAGGTAGAATTTTCATCATAACCTTAAGCCCACGCACAAGACGCTCTGTTTCCTCCAAAAGCACCCTATGGTCAGTAGTAAGGAAAGGCTCACACTCGGCGGCGTTTACTATAACAAAATCAATTTTCTTTTCCTTGGGAGGGTTAAGCTTTATATGGGTGGGAAAGCCAGCGCCCCCAAGCCCTACAATACCGGCTTCTTTAATAGCCTCCAAAATTTGTTCCGGTGTTTTGTTTTCGTAGTTCTTAAAAACCCCGTGGTGATGCTGCGCCTTATCTTCGCCGTCGTTTTCAATTACTATAGCTGTGGAGGTAACACCCCCTGGGGTAAGGGAAGGTCTTATATCCTTTACCACCCCAGATACGCTAGAATGTATGGGTGAGGATACAAACCCTTTGGCCTCACCGATTTTTTGCCCAAGCAATACATGATCCCCTTTGGCGACGATTGGCTCACAGGGAGCTCCAAGGTGCTGCTGCATGGGAAAAATCATTTCTGTACCCACAGCAGGTTTTATGACCTTTATAGGCTTGTCATTTGTGTGGTTTTTCTCGTCATGGGGGTGTATTCCCTTCTTAAATGTAAGTACTCTCATTTACTCACCCTTTCAACAATATTTAACCCCCTCAAAGGAAAGCCGCTTGAAAAATCTACTTTAGTGATTGTTCAGAAATAAGTGTCTCTACACATTCTCAGAAACCCACTTGAACCGTGTAGGTTTCTGAGAATGTGTGATACTAATTTTGAAACAATCCCTTAACTCTTTTTCAAGCCATTCCCTATGGGGGGGTTGTTATTATTCGTAAAGCTCGTTTATTCCCTCGGAAATCGCTTCCTTAAGCCACACAATAACCTCTTGTGTGTTAATGGGAACATCCTCCCCCAGCTCTGCCCTTATCTCCTCTGTGTCCAACTCGAAATTCCTTTCGTTAACATAGTGGATATATTTAAAATCAACAGTAGGGTTCATTATTATAAGCAAATGAACTGTGTTAATCATATCGCCCATGGGTGGGCGGTCGATGTTGTCATAGTCCATGGTGGCTTCTATTTTTGTTCCCTTGCCTGGGGTGGATTCAATTGTCAATGCTCCATTACATTGCAGCGCCGTTTGTTCAAGCATAGGTATGCCAAGACCAACCTTTCTGGTGGTTCTCGACGTAACAAACGGGTCCCTTACCTTCTTTACCATATCCTCACTCATGCCGCAGCCGTTATCCTCTACGGAAAACTGCAAGACATTTCCCTGTATGTTCTCATTTACCGTAATTATTACCTTTGAGGCGTTGGCTCTTACGGAATTTTGGGTAATGTCCATAATGTGCATGGAGAATTCCTTCATCATAGTAATCACCTATTTTCTAAAAGAAACTGCTAGTGGAGATTTACTGCTGTGAAAACCGTTATTCCTCCGTAAGCAGGTGGCTGATGGATTTTATACTTTCGGTGAAGTCAATTTCAAGTCCGTCAAACAATCTAGATTTCACAAGCTGTGTAAAACTGTAGGTTTCCATGTCAATAAGCTCTTTTTCTGCTGAAAAGAAGTAGGTGGTAACCTTCCGCTTGTCCGGGTCAACTATCCAGTATTCCCTAACGCCGCTCTCCATGTAGAGGTTAAGCTTTGTTACATAATCTCTATGCTTAGAGCTTGGACTAAGAATCTCTGTGATAAAGTCCGGCGCACCTAGACAGCCTTGTTTTATAATTTTTGTTTCGTCGCATATTACAAGCAGGTCAGGCTGAACTACGGTGTCACAGTCTTTTAGGTTAGCTTCTTCGCAGTTAAGAAATACGTCAAAGGGTGAAATGAAATGCTCACAGGTTTTCCCCTTTAAATAGACATAAAACTCACCTGATAAAAATTTGAGCACTGCTTGATGGATAGAGCTTGGAGCAGGAGACATATCATATATAGCCCCATTAATAATCTCCGCTCTAGTATCATTGGGTAATTTTGAGTAATCTTCATAGGTATAGCTTTCCAGCTGATGAGCTAGGTTTGACATTGAAATTCACCTCTTTGGAATTATTCTCCTATCCCCATTTCCTTTTGAATCTCGGATAGGTGGTTATAATTAAAGCCTGCCAAGGAATTTATTATGGTTATGGTTTCTTTTTCTTCTGGCAAGGGCAGTGCTTTATTTATGTAGGCTAGGGTGTTATTTGAGGTGTAATATGTGCCGTTGGTTTTGATAGGTGGTGCTAGTGGGATTGTAATGCTGGATTCCTGTGTTTTTAATGTGATGCTGCCGTCGTTAAAACTTAGTGTGGCCTTTGCGTTGGAGTCTTGCTCTTCTTTGTATACGATGCCTAGGTTTTCAAGTCCTTGGGCGTTTGCCTTAAGCATAACGGGAGTTTTGCCTGCTACAGCTTCATGTATTACTTCAAGGGCAGAGCTTTTGGCTTTTGTTCCTGTTTCTTTGAGAAGAAGCTCCGGTGACATGTCTGTTGTAAATAAATTATCTGTTTTTATAACATCTTTAGCGAATTTTCTAATTAGGAAAGCTTCCTCATTAGTTCTCGCTCCAGAAACATATACGAAAATTTCCGAAGGGCTGAATTTTTCCAGCTCTTTTTTAATTGCTGCTAACGCGTCGCTTATTTCTGCCTTATCTTCGTTAATTGTAGCTACATCGCAATTATTGTTGTTAAAGCCAAATCTTCCCTTTTCGCAAAGATAGGTTTCTGGCAGGTATCTTAAAAGAAGTTCTCCCCTTGTACGAGCTTCTGTTTGACAGCCAACGCTACAGCCGCTACAAGTTGTTTTTGTAGCTTTTTCCTTAAGAGGAACGCTTTTCTGTATGTTAAGCTGCTCAGTTAGCGCACCTGTTGGGCATGAGTTTACACATGCTCCGCAGGATACACAGTCTGTTTCGCTTAGCTTTGTTGTAAGCGGAGGAGCAACTACAGTATCAAACCCTCTGTTAACTAAGCCAAGAGCTGATGCTCCTATTACCTCGTCGCAAATTCTTACGCACAAGCCGCATAGTATACATTTTTCTGGATTTCTGTATATATAAGGGTTGCTTGTGTCAAAGCATCTGCTGTGATCCTCACCTTGGAATTTTTCCGGCTTAACCTCGTACTGGTTGGCGTAATCAATAAGCTTGCATTCAAAATAATCCAAGCAGCCACATTCTAAGCATCTTGCACCCTCGGCGACAGCTTGCTTCGCTGTAAGTCCAAGGTTAACCTCTTTGAAGTTAGCTTTTCTTTCCTCGGGGGACTGATGAGGCATTTTTACTCTTGGAAGTCGTGCCTTATCGTTGAAATCCTGGGCTGTAGGTTGGGTTGTTACTATATATGGAGCCTTGTAGGAAATATTCTTTCCTTTTAAATAGCTAATTATAACGTCCTTCGCCTTTACCGCCTCACCAATGGCTGTTATGGCAATATCTGCACCCTTGTTTGTAGCATCGCCTATAGCGAATACCCCTTCAATATTTGTACGTAAGGTAGATTCATCGGCGCTTATGGTGCCTCGTCTTGTTTTTTCTACTGCATCAAAGCCGCTTGGTTCTGTTTGCTGACCTATGGCAATGATTACCTTGTCTATATCAAGGGTTTCTGTTTCGCCCTCGATGGGCACAGGTGCTTGACGGCCGCTGGCATCTTTTTCGCCCAGCTTCATTTTTTGCAGATGGATTTTTACTGCCTTGCCGTTTTCATTTATTATTTCAATGGGGTTTGTTAAATATTTGAAAATTACTCCTTCTTCTTCCGCTTCCTTTATTTCTATTTCCTCGGATGGCATTTCTGCCTTAGTTCTTCTGTAAATATTATAAACAGCTTTTGCCCCAAGGCGTACCGCTGTGCGAACGGAGTCCATTGCCGTATTGCCGCCGCCTACTACCGCCACAACCTTGTCGGTGAGAGGGGTTCTGTTTAGGGCGGCGTCTCTTAAAAAGTCTATACCGCCTTCAACGCCCTCAGCGTCCTCACCCTTACAGCCAAGTGCCGAGCTTTTCCATGCCCCAATGGCGATAACCACGGCATCATAATCCTTTTTAAGTGAGTCTAATGTAATTTGCTCACCTATCTTTGTGTTGTTTATGAGCTTTACACCCAAGCTCTCTATGATTTGGATTTCCTTGTTTAATATTTCCTTAGGGAGTCTGTACTCGGGGATTCCGTAACGTAGCATACCGCCCATTTCCGGCATGGCATCATAAACTGTAGCTTCCGCACCTTCTATTGTAAGGAAGTAGGCTAGTGATAATCCAGCTGGGCCACCACCGATTATTGCTACTTTTTTGCCAAGGGAAGCTTTTTTCTCTGGAAGGAAGCTTTCTTTTTTGCTTAGGTCAATGTCAGCTGCAAATGCTTTTAGGTGAGCGATAGCAATAGGCTCCTCCACAAGCTGCCTGCGGCAAGCTTCCTCACAGGGGTGTGGGCAAACCCTACCGATAGAGGCAGGTAGCGGGATTTTTTCTTTAATAAGCTTGATTGCTTCGTCAAACTCGCCGTTGGCAATAAGCCCAACATATCCTTGACAGTCGGTATTTCCTGGGCAAGCTGTAAGGCAAGGTGGGCGGCAATCGCCCTTGTGGTCGGAGAGCAGCAGCTCCAGTGCTGTTTTTCTGGTGCTTCTTGCCCTCTCCGTATCGGTTTTCACCTTCATGCCGGGAGAAATCACTGTGGAGCAGGCACGCACAAGTCGTGGATTGCCTTCAATCTCAACTACGCAAACTCCACAGGCGCCATAGGTTTTTACACGCTCGTCGTGGCACAGGGTTGGGATTTCTACCCCTGCAAGCCTTGCGGCATCAAGAATCGATGTGCCCTCCTCGGCTTGTACGGGTATATCATTAATTACTATATCTAATAAAGACATATGAACCTCCTATGGGATTGCTACAAAATCTCTATGGCGTTGAACCTGCAGGTTTCCAGGCACTTGCCGCACTTTACGCAGGTTTCGTCAATTTTGTGCTTTTCCTTAACATTTCCGCTGATTGCACCGGCAGGGCAAGCCTTTTTACAAAGGGTACAGCCTTTGCAGCCTTCTGTTATAACGTACTTAATAAGTGGCTTACATTGCTTGGCGGTGCATTTTTTATTGTGAACGTGGTCTATATATTCGTCCTTAAAATATTTTAAGGTAGTCAGTACAGGGTTTGGTGCGGTTTGGCCAAGACCACAGAGTGAGCCGTCCTTGATTTGGTTGGCTAAATCCTCAAGCAGTTCTATGTCGCCTTCCTTGCCCTCGCCTTCAGTTATTCTTTTTAGAATTTCCAGCATACGCTTTGTGCCTATGCGGCAGTGAATACACTTTCCGCAGGATTCTCGGCAGGTGAAGTCTAGGAAGAAACGTGCCATGTTTACCATGCAGGTGTTTTCGTCCATAACTACCATGCCGCCGCTGCCCATGATGGCGCCTGTTTTTGCCAGCTCTTTGTAGTCTATTATGGTTTCTATAAGGTGGTTGGGGATACAGCCGCCGGATGGGCCGCCCATTTGCACGGCTTTAAACTGCTTTCCGTCCTTTATACCGCCGCCTACATTTTCTATAACCTCTTTTATGGTAGAGCCCATGGGGATTTCCACAAGGCCGCCTTTTTTGATTTTTCCAGTTAAAGCAAAAACCTTTGTGCCCTTAGAGTTTTCTGTGCCTAAGGCTGCGAATGCATCTCCGCCTTGGTTAATAATCCATGGAACGTTTGCGTAAGTTTCTACATTATTAATATTTGATGGAGCTTGCCAGAAGCCTTTTTGTGCCGGGAAGGGAGGTTTTAGCCTTGGCATACCTCTTTCCCCCTCTAAGGAGGCGATAAGGGCAGTTTCCTCGCCGCATACGAAAGCTCCGGCTCCGGCCTTTATTCTTAGGTTGAAGGAAATATTGCTGCCTAGGATATTATTTCCCAGGAAATTATTTTGTATTGCCTGCTCAATAGCTATTTCCAGACGCTTAATAGCAAGGGGGTACTCAGCTCTAACGTAAACAACGCCCTCGTCGGAGCCTATGGCATATGCCGCTAGGAGCATACCTTCTATTAGAGCATGGGGGTCGCCTTCTATTATGGCTCTATCCATAAATGCCCCTGGGTCACCCTCATCGGCGTTGCAGATGACGTACTTTTTCTCGCCCTTAGATGCTCTTGCCGCTTGCCATTTAAACCATGTGGGGAAGCCGGCACCACCACGGCCTGCAAGACCGGAGGTTTTTATTTGGTCGATTACTTCTTCTGGCGTTTTCTCCTTAATAGCTACTTCTATTGCCTTGTAGCCGCCTTTTTCTATGTAATGTTCTATTTTTTCCGGGTTAATTACGCCGCAGTTTCTTAGTGCGATTCTTGTTTGAAGCTTAAGTATTTCCTCGTCCTCTTGAGAAATAAGGCTATCCTTTAGGGTTTGTCTCTCCCCTAAGGCAGATGAATTTCCTGCTTTTATGACATCGAGTATTCCGTCTATTACACTGTTTGATACCTTTGTAAATATATATTGACTGTTGCTTTCGTCGGAAATGCTTATTATGGGTTCAAGGTAGCACATGCCTATACAGCCTGTGGTTTCCAGCTCAATGCCCTGCAATCCTTCTTGTTCTATTCTTTGTTTAAGGTAGGCTTCTATTTTCGCCGCACCGGCAGCTACTCCGCAGCTTCCCTTGCCTATTAATATTTTCATACCCTTCCTCCTTGGAAAATGGATACAGCAATTACTGCTCTAGCAATTTTCTTGCTTTATATTATGTATAATCTCCTTTGCCTTGGCAGGCGTAAGGGTTCCGTAGGTTTCATCGTTAATCATCATAACGGGGGACAGGCTGCAACATCCTAGACACGCTACGTTGTTAAATGTAAACAACCCGTCATCAGTGGTTTTCCCCGGAGTTATTTCCAGCGCCTCTATGAGCGCTTCCTCTATGAGGGCAGAACCGTTAACGTGGCAAGCTGTTCCTTGACAAAGCTGTATAACATATTTGCCAACAGGCTCCAAGCGAAACTGTGTATAGAAGGTAGCCACGCCTATTACCTTCGAGGGTTTTATGCCTGATTCCTCCGCTATGTAGCTAAGCAGCTCCTTTGGAAGGTAGCCGTTAATGTCTTGGCATTTTTGAAGAATCGTAATTAAGCTGCCTTCTGTGGTTTTATATTTGGACAAAACCTTATCTATTTGCGCTTTGTCAAAGCAATAGCTTTTTTCTTGGTTGCATTGGCAGTTCATATAACCTAACCTCTCCCTTCCCACTAGGGGGTTTGGAGGAGTGTAGCTCCCCCAAGACTTTAATAATATTACCTATAGTAAATGGTAATTCACTTGCAAAAAATCTATTCCGCAGTATATGTGTAGGTATTTGAAAAATCTGGAATAAGCGTCAGATTGGTATGTTTGGAATAGAGTTTATAAAACATTTAGCGATTTTGTTTTTGGTTTTTCATTAACCATTGATAATTTTAACTTGTTGCTTTGAAATTTGCAACATGTTTTTGTTTTCCTGTTGGGGTTATTGGTGATAAAATTTGTTTTATAAAGTTTGAGAGATAAAGAAGTTTGATTGCATAGTACATATTGAAGGGCGGTGAAGGAATGGAATATTCGGAAAATGAGCTGGTGCTTGAGATTAAAAAACGGAACATGGCGGCTTATGAACACTTAATACAGCATTATACGAAGTCCATTTATTATTTGGCCTATAATATTTTAAAGGTAGGCGGAAGTAAGGAGGATATGGAGGAGTGTGTGGCTGATGTACTTTTTGAGGTTTGGGATAGGATTGATGAGTTTGACAGTGGTCGGGGGAGCTTTAAGACTTGGGTGCTGATACTTGCTAAGTACAGGGCACTTCATTATAAGCGCAAGGGGTGTAAGGTGGCAGAGCTTAACATAGATGATATTAATGCAGAGGAACATATTGGAGTTGAGAAGCAGGTGCTTGATAGACATACCCAGCAGAAGCTCATAGAAACCATAAATACCTTTAATAAAATTGACAGAGAGCTTTTTATTCGGCGGTATTTCTACAATGAAAAAATAAGTGACCTTATGAAAACGCTGGAGCTTAGCCGCTCGGCTATTGACAACAGGCTGCTTAGAGGTAGGAAAATAATAAAGGAGGTTTTGTCCTATGAATGAAAAGGAGCTGCATGAGCTTATACAGAGCATTGACATTAGCCTAGTAGAGCAGGAGCTTGAGGATTTGACCACGGACTTAGAAATAGATATGGACTCTATTTCCAAGAAGGCTTATGAAAGATTAAAAAAGGGGAAAAGAAAAATGAAGAGAAGGTTTTTGCCAATAGTTGCGGCTTCGCTTATTGTGGTTGCTGGGGTTTCTAGTATATATGCTTCTGATATATCTGATTTTGTTAGGTCGTTTTTTAATAAAAAGGAAGTTTATTCTACTATAGTTGATGGTGAAGCTTATTATTTGGAGGAGCCTGTTGCACTTGGGGACGGGAGTAGTATTGATGAGGTAATATTTACAAAAAATACACTGGATATGCGGCTGACTTACCCTACTAAAGACGGGATTGTGCCTAAGGTAGAGCTTGTTACAAATACTGGCGAAGTGTATACACCTGGTGGGTACGGTTACGCAGATGACAAGAAAAGGGAGCTGTTATTTAGCTTTTGGAATGAGGAGGAGGGTAATTACATCTTTAAGCCTGCAAAGGAGGTAGAGCTTATACTGAACGGGAAGGGGTATGCCTTTACCTTGACGGAAGGGGAGCAGGTAATTAAGGAAGGGGAAATAATTCCTCCTGTAGATAATATTGCCGAGGCTTCTTCTGATAAGGAAGAGGTAACCAAGACTGTTATTGACTGGGTAAATATTGGTTATAAGAAAATAGACGGAGGTATATCTATTGTTACCAGCTTTGATGATAAGGAGCTTAAGCTATCTGCAATAGGCACTATGAAGTATAACGACGTGAGAACCAATTTTAAAAATGATAGGAGCGGCATAATAGGCGGCGGAACCTCTAGCGCAACCCTTCCTCTTATTGGGGTAAATGCGGAAAATAAAGAATATCTATTTGTACAGGACAAGAATAGTGCCTTGGCACGACCTGTAACAAAATATTTGGCGGAGTTACCAGCTGGAAAGTCTGTGGAATTACAGGTGCCTAGTATTATGGTTAAATATGAGAAGCGATTAATTGAGCTTGATTTAGATTTACCGGAGGATACTGATGAGGTTTCTTTTAATAAGGAGCTGGATTTAAAGCTACAAAAAATGCAGCTTGACAGCATAAAAAGAACCTCGCCTACAACCGCTACTCTTATGTTTACCTTAAATACCGGGGATAAGAGAGAGGTTGAAATAAGGGAGGCTAGTGTTTATAGCAAGGACGTTAAAAGTGCGGAGCTGAATTGGAACAACGGGAAGTGTATTATGGAGGCAGTATTTGAGGAAGGCACAGAAAAGATTACATTGTCTGTAGGCTGGCCTGAGTTTGTTGTAAATGGAGATTGGAAGTTTGTTGTGGAATAAAAAAATCCCACAGGACTATATCAGTAGTCCTGTGGGATTTTTTCGTTTGCTTTTATTTTGGTATGGTGTGCCGCTAATTTTGAAAAATTCACTTACTTCTCCTCATTCTTATAAATAGAATATGAATAAAAGGCTGGCACTAAGGCTAGCACCATTGCGATGGCTATTGTAACAGGCAAAATACGTTGGCTTAAAAAGCCGCCTATTACCATTACTATGCCGCCTATAATCCATAGGTATCCGGCTAGGTGGTGGGTTTTGTTCCAGTTGGTTTCACTGGAGAGCGTCCAGGGCAGCTTTAGACCTATGGTGTAGTTTTGCTTGCTTTTTGGAAGGTAGTTGCCGAGGGCTATGAAAATCAGTCCTACTACGCTAGACGCTATAAGGTTAATAGGAACATCCATGCCCATTGCAATAAACAGCGTTGCCGGCATAAATATTAAGCTACCCACAGGGACAAGCCATTTAGTAATAAGCCTAATACTATAAGGCTGATTTATTTTCTTTGGGTCGTTGTTTAATAAAAAATGCACAAATATATTTATAACAGCTAATAATGCCGGAATACAGTAAGCGGCTATGGCACGGGGAGCATAGTTGTCTGCTGTACCCGAGGCATTAAAATGGATTGGGACCTGTGCTGGCAGGCGGTCATATACCAAGGCAGACAACGCCATAGGCAGCAAGCAGGCTGCGGTTGAAAAAATAATGGTTAAATCTGATTCTTTTTTCATTTTACTTCCCTCCAAATTGTGATATCCAAAGCATAATTTCCTCGAAAACCGAGGCTTGCAACTCGTAGTAAATAAAATTTTTCTGTTTTGTTTCAAAAATCAGCCCGGCTTTTTTTAGCTGGGAAAGGTGATAGGAGATTGTTGCCCCCGTCATATTAAAATGCTCTCCTATTTCTCCAGCCGACATTCTTTTTCCCTTTAGAAGCTCCAGTATTTCTCGCCGCACCGGGTCTGACAAAGCCTTAAAGGTATCGTGAAAGCTCACACTAGTAGTACTCCCTCTCTATTTAGAAGTTTATCTAAATAGAGTATATGTTAAATAAAATAAGAAGTCAACAACTATTTAGAAAGTTTTCTAAATAGTTGTTGACTTTTTTGAAGAGGTATGGCTAGTATTTGTTGGCTATACTATGACTGTGGCTTTATTCTCTTTGGTTTAGTGGTATTGGGTAGTTGAGGAAGATTTTGTAAATAAAAAGCTGTACTCGCTTTTGGCATCCGTTTTGGTTGGATTTCGGAAGCGGGTACAGCTTTTTGTTTGAGTGGTTTTATGATTGGTTATTCATGCATATGAGGGATTTTTCAGGAACGCCTACAATATCAGCTATTACCTTACACTTTGTCACAAGTAAAAAGTATATGTTCTTGCTTTCTTTACAGTTTAGGCTTTCATAATTTGCCTGTCCTTTGGAAATGATTACGTCGGAGTTTTGATAGATGCTGTTAAAATCTTGGCTTGTGCGGTCAAGTACGGTACCTAGGGAGTCATCGCCATTGCTTATTATGGTTGCATATTCATCAATGCCCACTGAGTATGCATCTTCTTCTATTGAATCGCTTACAACAGGAGCACCCCTTACTCCGAAGTAAATATGTATTTCTGGATTAAGTGTTTTGATTATTTTGATTAATAGCTTGTCTAGGCATATTTCTCCGCAGTTATCGCCTAGATATAGTAGGCTTTTGGCTGATTTGATGTCGCACATCATTTTTTCTGTGTGATTGATTGTAAGCGATAGCCTATCTGCGTCTTGAAACCACTTTATAATTTCTTCTAGGGTTCTGTTATGTATTGGGTTAAAGTCGATAATGTTTCCGATAATTGCGTATTTTATTGCTTGCTCAAATGGATTGGCAGAGGCGTTTATTTCCACTTCAAATTTGTTGAGCATGGATAAAAATAGCTGGTTATAATATTTTCTTGTTTCTTTATAGGGGTCATCGTTATTTATATGTTCTTTTGTAAGCTTGAAGGTTGCGCCTATGATTTCTGGGTTTGTTTTTGAAAAGTCGATGTTGCTTAGGTATGCAAATATTTTTTTGAACAAAGCTTCTTTGTTGTCTGCATTGGTTATTTCTGCTACTCTTACGGCTTGGTTTACTAGACATGGTAGGCATTGGTAGTTTATTTTCATGCTTTTGACCTCCCTAAAATTGCTGATGAAAGTATTTGCTTATTTGTCTTGAATTGGCTTTGGCAAGCTTTTTGTATATTTGAACTTATCTTCATCAGTAATTCCACGCATAACACGACATGGATTCCCCACTGCGATAACATTTGGAGGTATATCTCTATTAACAACGCTGCCAGCACCGATAATGGAATTTTCGCCGATTGTAACCCCGGGTAAAACTGTTACTCCAGCGCCAATCCAAACGTTATCTTTAACCACAATGGGGTACGCAAACTCCAACCCCTCATTGCGCTGTTCAAAGTCTATAGGGTGACCGGCGGTGGAAAAGCAGCAATTTGGTGCTATAAACACGTTGTCGCCAAAGGTAACCTTTGCCCCGTCAAGGATTATAAGATTATGATTGGAATAGAAATTTTCTCTTATTTCTATATTGTACCCGTAGTCGCACCAGAATGGGGCGGTAATAACAAATGCTTTTCCTGTTTTGTTAAGTATTTGCTTGATGAGTTTTGCTTGACCCTGCTCGTCTGATGGTGGAAGCTGATTAAACTGAAAGCATAGGTCTTTGCAGATTGTGCGTTCTTTTAAGAGCTGGGTGTCGTAATTTGCGTTGTATAGTTGACCTTTATTGCATTTTTCTTTTTCGGTCATTAAATATACTCCTTTCACTTACGTTTTTTTAGAAATATTGGAGGTTGCTTTTATAATTCTTCAAGCATACAAATCCAGTCGTTAAAATGTCTGCATCTTTCTCTAATATTCTCTATGCCGATTTCCTTGGCTATTTTCCAACTAAAGCCCCATCGTCCGGCTTTGTATCTTTTGAAATTTGGTACTATGTCCTGCATTTTCTTAGAGGGAGGGGTTCCGCTGTTAATATGTTCAGGTGTTGGATAATTTTTTGTTACCATTTGCATTTTTAACATTATGTTTTTCATGCTGTTTTCGTCATTGGCTATTTCTAAAGCAGCAATTTCAGGATCAGCAAATAAAAAAGCCTCAAACTCATAGGGTTGTATATATGGAAAAAAATTGGAATTAATGCCAAGTTTTAAAATATCGGATTTTAGTTGACTCTCGTATATCCTTGCTTTTTCGCTAGGATCATTTACGGCCTTTGCTTTTTCATAACAAGGTATATCCGAAGGGAAACGATACAAGTCAAAAAAGGTTGTTATAATATTCTGTTTGTGAAGCGAAATAATATCCCTGATTTCCACTAATGCATGAGAATAACCGTCTGAGCTTCTCCAGCCTCCTTTGCTATCGCCTCCTAATGGATTTTGACCGTTTGGAAGGGTTACAGGAAAAGTTGTAAATTTGTTTAAAAAATATTCACTTAGCAAATTATTGACTAGGTTTGCTTCTGTACGGCCTTCACAGATTATTACCAGTTTTTTCATTGTTAAGGCCTCCCACCAAATATATTTGTATTCCATATTTGTGAAAGCGAATACTTATCTAGCCATTCTTTATACTTATCATACTCTAAACGTTCAAGCAGAGTTTCATCATAAGCCCTATTAACTACAATTATATCTTCTGGCTCTAAATAATCGATTAATGTGGGGGATTGAGTTGAGACTATTATTTGTGATTTTTCGGAAGCACACTTCAGCAGGTCAGCAAGAATTGCAATCGCTTCTGGGTGAAGGCCAAGCTCCGGTTCGTCTATACATATTATTGAAGGTAGCCTTGGCTGTGTGAGCAGTGTGATGAGAGCAATTGCACGTAAGGTTCCGTCAGACATTTGTCCTACATCAAATAAATAATTTTTATTAAAGCTTTCTTTCCATTTCAGCTTAACAAATGGGGAACTGTATTCGTTTTCTATAATAATATCGCCTATATATGGAGCTATTTGCTTAGTAATTTCAAGGATAGATTTAAATGCTCGAGGCTCATGCTCTCTTAGGGTGTATAAAAATGAAGCTAAGTTACCACCGTCGCTTCTTAAATACTGGTTGTCATTGATGTGACATGCCTTTCGGATGCGAGCATCTGGCGTAGTATCGTGAAATTGATAAAAGCACATGCCTTTTAGCAGAATTTTGATTGTTTCAATTGTCTTATAGTAACGTGCATAATCCGGGTCATGTTTTCCAATCTGCAGAAGTCTAGATTCTTTCCCACCGCTGCCCAATGGAATAGGAGTGTTTTTTCCTGATAGATGGTGTGCAGAATAAGTAACCTTTTCGTCCTTAAAATATAGCTTGTCTCCTATTGCTGTTCCAAACTCAACATAGTAGTCATTTATACCCCTTGATGTACTGATAGATACCCTTGCAGAAATTGTACTTGTTGCTTTTGAACCAAAATATAGAAGAAAATCAGCTCCGCCATTTTGATTAACATATTCAATTAAACCATCTGAACTATTGAGGTAAAATTGAAGCATTTTAAAAAAGGAAATAAAATTAGTCTTTCCACTACCGTTTGCCCCTATAAAAACGTTTAAGTTCCTTAGAGATAAGCTTTTCAAGCTTTTAATTGATTTAAATCCCTTAAGCTCTACCTCTGATATTCCATTAACTATAGGCATTGTGATTAAGCAACTCCCTTCATCAGCACCAATGTACTTATTGCACTACTTTCTATTCTTCTTGCCTCTCCCTCTTAATCATCCCAAACAAACTCAACAACCGATCCAGCTCCTCATCAGAAAAATAATCAATCTCAATCCGACCCTTATTCTTCCCGTCCTTAATCTTCACCTTTGTATTAAATAAATCCTTTAACTGATTCTCAATAAATCTATAATTAACCTTCTTTTCAAAAGGCACCTCGTCCTCTGGGCGGTTTGCTTCTTTTTCTTGGTTTGCCATAAAGCGTCGTATTAGCTTTTCCGTTTCCCTTACGCTTAATTCATTCTCAATAATTTGCTGAGAAAAACCAAACTGCTGCTCCTTATCCTTAAGCAGCAGTAAAAAACGCCCGTGAGAAGGAGCGATTTTTTCCTCGGCTAACAGCACTTGAACACGTTCGTCCAAATTTAGCAGCGTAGTCAAAAAATAAATAATGTGCTTACTCTTGCCCACGCTTTTTGCAATCTCGTCTACATTAAAAAAATACTCCTCAATAAGCCGCTTGTAGCACATGGCTTCCTCAATAGGATTTAAGTCCTGACGCTGAATATTTTCAATCAACGCAACCTGCAAAGTTTCCAAGGCGTTGTAATCCTTGATAACCACAGGGATTTCCTTAATCTTAGCAGCCCGAGCCGCCCTAAAGCGTCGCTCACCGGCGATTATGGAGTAATAACTTCCCTCGTCCTTAACAATTAGCGGCTGAATAATTCCAAACTGGGATATAGATTCTGCCAGCTCGCTTAGCTTTTCCTCGTCAAAATATTTTCTGGGTTGGTTTTTGTTTGGCTCGATTTTGTTTATGTCAACCATAACCACTCCTGCCTTAGAGCTTTCCTCAAGCTGCTCGGATGTAGCTTGGATTAGTGCGCCTATTCCCTTTCCAAGTCCTTTTTTGGCTAACATCTACCATCACTCCTTTTCTATAAGCTCCTCCGCAAGCAGTGCGTAGCCCTCGGCACCTTTGGATTTTGGGTCGTAGATGCAAATGGGCACGCCATGGCTGGGAGCCTCGGATAGCCTTACATTTCTTGGGATAATGCTTCTGTACACGTTTTTGCCCAAATGCTTTTTTACTTCCTCCACAACCTGCAAGGATAGGTTTGTCCTAGAATCGAACATAGTGAAAACCACACCTTCAATATTAAGCCGTGGGTTAAGATTTTTCTTAACCAGCTCAATAGTGTGCAAAAGCTGGGTAAGCCCCTCCAGCGCATAAAATTCGCACTGTATAGGCACAAGTATACCGTCCGCCGCCGACAGAGCGTTAATAGTAAGTAGGTTAAGAGAGGGGGGACAGTCTATAATTATGTAGTCGTACAAATATTTTGCGTTCTTCAGAATCTTTTTAAGGAGAAACTCTCTGTCGGGGAAGTTTATAAGCTCAATTTCTGCACCGGTGAGGTTTATATTTGAGGGTATGAGAAAATGGTTTTCAATCATTGTTTTAAGTAGACAGTCATCTAGTCTGCATTCTCCTAAAAGAAGGGTGTAGAAGTTTTTTGCTATGCTGCTTTTGTCAACCCCAAAGCCGCTAGAGGTGTTGCCCTGGGGGTCGCTGTCTATAGTGAGCACCTTCTTGCCCTTTATCGCCAACGCCGCAGATAGATTTACTGTAGTGGTGGTTTTTCCAACACCGCCTTTTTGGTTGGCTATTGCGATTATTCTGCTCAATTTTTCACCTTCCTTTAAATTTTTTTTAAGTATATCATAAAACTAAAAAAAACACACCAAATTTTTGTAACGTTACAAAAATTTGGTACACCCTTGTACCGTTTTTTTGTAACGTTACAAAATATTGGTACACCCCTGTACCGTTTTTTTGTAACGCTACAAAATATTGGTACACCCCTGTACCAAATTTTTGTAACGTTACAAAATCTCGGCACACATCTGTATAAAAATTCTTGTAACTAAAAAAATCGGCTGCCTTCATAAAAATGAAAGCAGCCGATTTTTTTCAGCCAATGTAATTTTATCTTTTAATTAAAAACAAAGAAAGTATTTTAGTAACATAAGAGAGGATAGCAACCTCCTCACCTCTCCAAACACGTTCCTTCTGACAATCATCAAAGCCAATAAAGCCAACGATTTTCCCTTTGTCTAAAATCGCACAGCGCAGAAGTGACATTACACCTTGCGCCTTTAATATAGAGTAGGAGAACTTATCCAGCTTTTTAATATCGTTGGAGTAGAAAATACCGTCCTTGTTATACTGAGCGTAGGAAATTTCAAGCTGGTCTATGGGCAGGCTGTTCATTAGCTCCCTGTTTGCTCCCATGCCTCCTGCACACCAGTCGTATGTAATACTTGCAGATTTGCCGTTAATGTCATGCATCATTATAAAGCAGCGTTCTACGTTGAATTTTTTTGCCATAAAGGCCAGTATGCTATATAGTGATGTGCTTACTTCA
>CAYWBF010000003.1:0-25126 GCA_964456085.1 uncultured Eubacteriales bacterium | reverse complement strand
ACATAATAAATAACGTTCATGATTCCGTTCCATCAGCGATTTTGGGAACCACAGAGGTCAAAAAAATTGCATCACTTGGAGTTATTGAAACAATTTCCGCTATGACAGCCGTTACAGCCGGTGACATTGCGGCAAAAGCCTCCAACATACAGCTGATTGAAATTAGAATTGCAAGAGGCCTTGGAGGAAAGGGCTTCCTTATGTTTACAGGTGAGGTATCTGCGGTAAAATCTGCCGTAGACACATGCCTTGCCCAGCTTAAGGAATCCGGTGAAATTATTAGCAGCACTGTAATATCTTCACCACATAAGGGCCTGATAGAAAAAATATGCTAGGGGGCTTGGGGGAGTTCAGCTCCCCCAAGATCTTAGTGATATTTTCTAGGCACAAAAAAACACAGGCGCTTATATGCCTGTGTTTTTTATTTAAGGTATTGTTTCAAAATTAGTGTCACACATATTTCTGGACAATCCTAAGGACAATTCCTAATATTTACTTTCCGATTGGGTAGTGGCATTGAGAACACTCGTCAGTGTTAGATTTTGCATCCTCATGGTGATGGTGCTTTGCTCCGCCTGTAGCGTAGAAGTTTTGAGGTTTTTCTTCGGCTTTAGCTGCCGCCTCTTCTTCTGGAGAATAGAAGCATTGTGGACATTCTTCCGAATCCTCTGTAGGCGCAATGTTGTAGTGGCACTGTGGACATTCGTCCGCCTCGTGAGTGTGAGAAACCTGATAGTGGCAGTTTGGACATGTTGCTTCGCTCATATTATTACCTCCTTGAAATTGAGATTTATGATAAGTTTTTAATGATATTTAATTTTACCATAAAGGAATATTAATAGGAAGGGATTTTTTTGTTTAATCCGGATAAAATATTAATAATCAATATTATTATTCTTTTGAGTGTGGTATAATAGTTTCTACAAGGAGCAGCCTTGGAAACAGAGAAATTTATTTATAAAAGAAAAGGAGAATGAAAATGGAGAGATTAATCGGAAAGAAAGCGCCTGACTTTAAAATGACAGCAGTTACAGGAGACGGAGAGAATTTTTACGAGGTAAAGCTTGATGACTATAAGGGAAAATGGCTAATTATGTTTTTTTATCCACTTGATTTTACATTCGTTTGCCCAACAGAGATTACTGCCTTTAGCGTAAGCATTAACCGCTTCAAGGAAGCAGGAGCAGAAATTTTGGCAGTTAGCACAGACAGCCACTTTTCTCATCAAGCATGGATTAGAGACGGCCTTGGCAAAATAACCTACCCAATGGGGGCAGACAAAACAATGGTGGTAGCTCATGACTACGGCGTGCTTTTGGAGGACGAAGGCGTTGCATTGCGTGGGTTGTTCATAATCGACCCCGACCAAGTAGTAAAATACTCTGTAATCCACGAAAACAACGTAGGTCGTAGCGTGGACGAAACCTACAGAGTGCTTAAGGCGTTCCAAAGCGGCGGTCTTTGCGCTGCAAACTGGTCAGATGGTGACGAGAACCTTGTACCCGGTGGTAACCCAGAGGAAAATTCAGCCGCTACAAGTAATTTTTCCGGCAGCGTAAGAATTTATACTATGCCCGATTGTGGATACTGCAAGAAGGTGAAGGAATACTTTAAGGAAAACAACATTGCTTACGAGGAAATTAACCTTAAGGTGGACAAGGCAGGGCAAAAATTTATGAACGAAAGAAGATACACAGCACTTCCTGTTACAGTTATTAATAATGAGGAAATATCGGGCTACAATATGGACAAGATTAAGTCACTTATAAAATAATAGTAAATATTTCGCAAATATTTAATGAGGGGATTGGTTTCATGGAGTTTGAAGCAAAGCAAAGGATAATTCAAGAGTACGTTCCCGGGCGGCAGGTCACACTAGCCCATATAATATCTAAGCCCACCCAAACTTTGTACAAAAAGCTTGGCTTTGCCGAAATGTCAGGCAGTATAGGCATTATGACCGTAACCCCCAGCGAAGCTGCTATAGTTGCAGGGGACGTAGCAACAAAGGCGGCAGATATTCAAATAGGGTTTATTGACCGATTTAACGGCTCGCTTTTTATCACAGGCAACGTATCATCAGTAGAGATGGCTATAAAGGATATTTTGCATCTACTGTGTGACCAAATGGGATATTCTCGCCCCCCAATAACCAAAACGTGAGTACGCCTATGACTAAGCTTAACAAAAAGGTAATACTTATAGGAGCGACCAGCGCAGGAAAGACTACAATCTGCCAATACCTTAACGACGATGCGCTTATATATAACAAAACACAAGCTGTGGAAATCATTGGAGGTGTTCTCCTTGATACCCCGGGAGAGTTTGCCGAGCGCCGCTCTCGTTTTGGTATGTTACAGGTAACAGCCGCAGATGCCGATGTAATATTGTTTGTAAAAGACCCAACTGAGGTGGGGACTGTGCTTCCGCCTGTATTTTCCAGTATGTTTGCCAAGCCGGTGGTGGGTGTCATCACTAAAAAGGATTTGGCAGACGAGGAAATGATAAGGGAAGCTAAGTATTTTCTTTCCGAGGCTGGGGCGAAAAATGTGTTTGTGGTATGCAGTATTACCGGCGAGGGTTTTGACGACGTGATTAATTATATTAATAGCCTGTGATTACTTAAACGATGCCGCCGAAAATTTAGAAGCCATGAAAAAGCTTTGAAAATAATTCAAGCTTTTTCATGGCTTTTTTGCTTGTGGGATTTTGCCAAGTATGATAAAGTAGGCATATTAAAAGAAAGGAGCTGTTTTTCATGAAGACGAAAAATAATAAAAAGGAGATTGCGTTACACATCGAGGTATGTGTAAAATAATCTTGCATAATACCTCCCGGTTGCTTTTATAATTAGGGATTGTTCAGAAATAAGTGTCTCTATACATTTTCAGAAACCCACTTGAACCGTGTGGGATTCTGAAAATGTGTGACACTAATTTTGAAACAATCCCCTAGGAGGATTGTAACTTTGAATACATTAGAAAAATACGGTGCAAGCAGTCGAATTTTTGCAGAAGCACAATTATACCCGGGCTTTGAGCTGGGCAGAGTTGTTTCACAGCATAAGGATTTATTAAAGGTAGTAAGCGTAGAAGGTGAGCTATTTGCGGAGGTGTCGGGAAAGCTACGCTTTGAAGCGAAAAATTTATCCGACTTTCCGGCTGTAGGGGATTTTGTAATGCTTGACCGTACAACCGATAAAGAGGGCAACGGGATTATTCACCATGTGCTTACCAGAAAAAGCTCCTTTGAGCGCAAGGCTGTTGGACAGGTGAATCAGTTACAGGTTGTTGCGGCTAATATTGATGTAGCTTTTATTTGTATGGCACTTAACAATGATTATAATTTGAGCCGGTTGGAGCGGTATCTTTCTGTGGCTTGGGATAGCAGGGCGACACCTGTTATCATTCTGACAAAGTCGGACATGTGCGCCGATATAGAGGAAAAGCTATATGAAGTATCGTCTGTAGCAATTGGTGTAGATGTTATTATCACTTCAAGCATGAATGACTCTTATAAGCAGCTAATGCCTTATCTAAAGCAAGGTGTTACGGCATCGTTTATAGGTTCTTCCGGGGTAGGGAAGTCTACCCTTATAAATTGCCTAGCAGGTAAGGAGCTTCTGACAACCTCTGAAACCAGAAAGGACGATAAAGGTCGGCACACCTCCACAAGACGTGAGCTGCTTGTGCTTCCCCAAGGAGGAATTGTAATTGACACTCCCGGTATGCGTGAGCTTGGCGTGGAGTCGGTTGACTTGTCAAAATCCTTTTCCGATATTGACGAGTTGTCGGAGCAATGCAGATTTCGAGACTGCTCCCACACAAAGGAGCCGGGCTGTGCAATACGACAAGCCATAGAAGAAGGCACCCTTGATGAAAGACGATTTGAAAGCTTTCTCAAGCTTAAGAAGGAAGCCAAATATGACGGTCTTACCTCCAAGGAAATTGAAACAGTAAAACTCAATGCAATGTTTGCAAGCTTGGGCGGTATGAAAAATGCTAGGAATTATTTGAAGCAAAAAAATAAGCGGAAATAATATATGTAACGAACATCAAAATGGGCAGTGGCTTACGATTTAAATATCGTAAGCCACTGCCCATTTTATATTCGCTCAATTAAACGTATTAACACTTCAGCTTGCTCAACAAGGAATTACTATAAAAATATTCCAGCTCAACTCCACCTTCGCCAATCCTCCGAGGATTAGCAACGCCCTTTTTATCATCAGCATGATAGTCCGAGCCGCCGGAAATAATTTTTACAGCATCGCCGTATCGCTCAATTACCTCTCTGTAAATTTCCTCCTTAGTTTTCTCGCCCTTATAGCTGGTCTTGTCATATGTATAGGACGCTTCAATACCATCCAGCCCCACAGAAATCAGACGCCGAATATAACTATCCCTGTCCATACCAGCACCGCTGTGCGTATCCTTCTCATCTATTAAATAGGGATGAGCAAGAATTGCAATGCCGCAGCTTCTATGGATACCCTTAATAACACTTATTGGGTCGGGTTTTTCACGCTTTATATTGTACTCAGGGGTATTTTTTATTGCCAGCTTTGCGTCCTTCCAGCTCGGAAAGTATCCCTTAACCGCCAACATTTCAAAAATCATTTTCTTTTGAATCTTATTAGATGGGATAGGATTGCCATTGTTATCCAAAAGCTCCTCCCAGCTCACGGTAATATTATGGGCAGAAAGCGCCTTAAGCAAATCCTGATAGCCTTTTATCTTGCTGTTTTCAGTAAATTCCTCCAGCTCTCTAAAAAAAGGGTCACTCCAGTTGCAGCCGAAGCCAACAATATGAACGTCCTCTACTTGGGTGTCACAGGATACTTCAATGCCCAAAAGCAATTTAACTCCTAGCCCATGAGCAAAGTCCAGTGTATTCTGCTCCTTACCGTTAAACACCGCAGTAGCCGGAGGCACAACATCATGGTCGGCTATTGCAATAATCTCCATTCCAATAGCCGCGGCATTTTCAATAAGCTGCTGAACACTGTCATTACCATCGGAGCGGTTTGTGTGGCAATGCAAATCGCATTTATAATTAGGCGTATACATAAAATCACCTACTTTTCTATTTATGCTTGATGGGATACTGAATTAAAAACTTGAATATGGCCCTTAACCGCTTCAGTAATGCTACCTAAAATAACCTCGTCAATAAGCAACGGGTCAACCTTGTTAGGATACTTCTGGGTATATTGAGTAAATCCGACCAAGTAAGCAATTTTTAGAGCAGTAGACACGTTAATCTTGCTTGCCCCATACCCAATCAACCTTTGGAAGGTTTCGTCAGAAAGCCCTGTGCCCCCGTGAATAACAATAGGACAGCTTACATTTTGGCAAAGCTTATCAACCAGATCAAAATCTATCTTAGGCACGCCCTTATACACCCCATGAGCAGTACCAATAGCAGGAGCAAAAGCATCGATACCTGTTTTCTCCAAATAAATTAAGGAATCTTCATAGCTGGCTCCCTTGCCCTCTTTTGCTACAATATCCTCCTCAACCCCAGCGATAGTACCCAACTCACCCTCGACTTGCACGCCTCTTTCATGGGCATAGTCCACAACCTCCTTGGTTGCTTTTATGTTTTCCTCAAAAGGCAGCTTGGAGGCAACAAATTGAATTTACCTTGCTTTTTCTCGATCATTACGGAATCCCAGCCGTTGTCAATACATTGCTTTGCCAATTCAACAGACGTGCAGTGGTCTAAGTGTATAACCACCTGGGCGGAGGAGTTGTCTGTCAGAAGTCGAAGCATCTTAATAAGCTGCTCTACCCCAAATTTCTTCACAGTAGAAGTAGAGGTTTGTAAAATTATAGGTGTATTAAGCTGCTCTGCGGCATTTATTGCAGCATGGGCGGAAACATAATTAAATATATTAAAAGCGCCAACGGCGTATTTATCGGCTCTAGCTTGGTTAAGCAGCTTCATTAAATCCTTTTTGCTGTTATTCAAGGGAATACCTCCTTTATTATGCTAAATGTAACAACTGTTCATTATGAATTAAACTCAAACCTAATCTTAATCTTATCTCCCCTAAAGAGTACCTTAGTATACTCAAAGGGCGCTCCCGAGGTGCTATATATTGTATCCTCCAAAAGAAGCAAGGGGTAGCCCTGTCTAATCCTCAAAAGCTGTGCCTCTGTTTCTCCTGCCGAGGTTGATTCCAATGTTTCAACTACCTTATCTTTAATAAGTCCGTAGTCCTTTTCCAAAATTACACAAAGCTGCTCTCCCTCCAAATCCTTCCCCTCCAGCTCTTGGCAAAGGGCAGCAGGAATATAAGAGGTATGTAGGCTAAGCGGCTCGTCCTTTATAAATCGCACTCGCTTTATGACATATATCTCAGTCCCTACCCCAAGTGCAAGCTTTTTTGCTAGAGCCTCTGGGCAGGGAATTTTTTTGCTGCTGATGGTTGTGGTAGAAATTTGATAGCCCATTTGTTCAAGCTGCTCTCTAATGCCCATATAGGACAGTGAGTGGGTGGTGATTTTCGGCTCTGACACAAAGGTTCCCTTGCCGGGCACTCTATACAGCCAGCCGTCTCTTACAAACTGTGTTACAACAGACCGAGCAGTCATTCTGCTGATGCCGTAAACCTTGCTTAGTTCATTTTCTGATGGTATGGGGGTATGCGGCTTCCATTGCTCGCTTTCGATTTTATCGCTTATTATTTCGTGCAACTGTGCATATAACGGCTTTCCGTTTTGTCTGTCTAACACTGTTATTTTACCTCACTTAAGCTAGAGGGTTTGGGGGAGTGCAGCTCCCCCAAGGCTATAGTCCCCAAGCAATATTCTTTTATTTATTCACAAAGAGCAGAAAATTCTGTGTAAACACCATTTTCGCTTAATGCATTATACATCTTTTTATAAGCTTTATAAAGCTTATTATACTTTTCAATATTTTTTTCAATAGGAGCGATAGTGTCTGTAAAGTGAACCATTTTTTCTACACCTGCAGCAACGTTGTCAAATATACCAGCGCCAACCCCTGCCAAAATTGCAGCACCGATAATTGTAGCATCAGAAACCTTAAGCCGTCTTATTTCCACCCCAAAGGGCCTTCAAACTGGCCTGTTGAGGTTTTTGCGTATTTAACCCCAGCCTCAGCAATCAGCTTACAGCCAGCGGCTATCTCCTCATTGGTAAGATAGCAAACCTCCAAAATAGCTTTTGTCAAAGCACCCCCGGCAGCACTTACAAAGTCCTTCAACTCCTGCTTAACCACATCATACCTCTTGTCCTTAAGGGCAGCCACGTTCATAACAACGTCTACAACAGTACAGCCGGCGTTTACGGCATACTCTGTTTCCAACGCCTTAAGCTTTGAAGGTGAAGCGCCAAAGGGGAAGTCAATGCCTGTGCCTATTAGCAGGTCTGTACCTGCCAGTTCCTCCTTTACTATTGGAGTCCAGTAAGGTGTGGCGCTGTAAAATGCAGCGCAATTGTACTTAATAGCCTCATTACAGCCTTCTCTTATGTCCTTCTCACGGGTGTTTTTCGGGAGCACAGAGTGGTCAAACAACTTACCAACATCTTTTTTGGTCATTTTTGATAAATCAACCATGTTTTCCTCCTTAATGCATGTATTTCATAGTTTATGAATAAACTATTGAAGCACCTATTAAAATTTGCCATACAGCATATACCTGTATATACAAGCATATATTAATTCACAGCATTTTATTTGTCAATTATTATTTTTATTTTTAAGCTTAGGTAAAATTATTAGTGCATTGTACACAAAAAAATGTACAAGTCTATGTCGTAATAAAAATTAAAGAGAAAAGCAAATAGTTTCAAGGATTAGTGCAAAACATACAAAAAATGTAAAATAATTTTATGAAGTATATATAATGTCCTTATGTTTGTTTCCATCTATGAAATATTATTTCGCATTAACTGGTAAATGTTGAAAACTTTATTTCTTTGAATTAAACTTATTGCACTGACATTTGCATTTAATAAAAAGGAGGAATTTTTTATGAAGAAGAGAATTTGCGCTACAATGTTAGCCTTTACTCTTGGGCTTCCAGTGGTGTTTGGGGCATCTCCAATGGTTTTACATGCGGAGGCAATTGAGATTAAAGCGCAGACAATGCAAGCCGATGTGACCTTTCCAAAAACTAGCCTTGACAGCTCCCTTGCACTTAACAACCTTGTTTCCTTTAAGGGCTATAAGGGTCAGGGCAAGATTTACGTTACTACCACCGACGTTGAAAGCGTTGATATTTATGTAAACGGCAAGGTACTTGTTTCTCGCAAGCCTATAACCTCCGGCAGCTCTACAGAGGTCGATATTTCTTCCTATACAAACAACGATGTTAATACCATTCAAGTAACAAATATCCAACCATCAACAGGAAAGGTAAATATTAAAATACCGTTCCCCGTTGTTATCTCTGATGCTCCAAAGGCAGTTGGCGCAAGAGCCGATAAGCTTGCCGCTATTGATTTGCTTTTGAAAAAGGAAGTTGAATATGGCTTTCCTGGCGGTCAGCTTGTGGTTATTAAAGACGGTGTTATGATAAAAAATACTGCTTACGGCAGCGTTAATGCCTACGAGCAGGATGGCACAAGAATTAAAAATCCAATTCCTGTTACCACAAAGACTCTATACGACCTAGCATCAAATACAAAAATGTACAGCGTTAACTACGCTCTTCAAATGCTTGTGAGCCAAGGCTTAATTTCCGTAGATGACAAAATAACAAAATATTTCCCAGAATTTAAGGACGAGGATTACGCAGCTATTAAGGGTAAGGCAAACATGACTATTCGTCATATTTTACAGCACCAGGCTGGCTTTGCTCCAGACCCTCAATATTTCAACGAATCCTACGATAAGGACGACGGAATCCAAAACGGCAAAAACGATTTATTCTCCCAAAACAAGAAAACTACAGAGCAAATGATTTTAAAGACTCCATTAAGCTATGTTCCGGGTACAGAAACAAAATATTCTGACGTAGACTATATGCTTCTTGGCATGATTATTGAAAAGGTTACTGGACAAGAGCTTGACAAGTTCGTAGAGAACAACATCTACAACCAAATCGGACTAGACAAAGTTATGTTTAATCCTTTGAAAAAGGGTGTTAACAAGTCTAACATTGCTGCAACTGAATTAAACGGCAACAGCAGAGACGGCGCAGTTAGCTTCATTAATAACAGAACCTACACTGTTCAAGGCGAGGTACATGATGAGAAAGCCTTCTATTCAATGGACGGCGTATCAGGACATGCTGGACTTTTCTCAAATGCAGAGCAGCTTGGAAAGCTTGCACAGGTTATGCTTAACGGCGGCGGCTACGGAGATGTTAAATTCTTTGATACAAACACCATCGACCAATTTGTAAAACCAAAAGACAGCAACGTAACCTACGGCTTAGGCTGGAGAAGACAAGGTGACAACGGCTATGCATGGGCGTTTGGTGAGCAAGCTTCAAATGCTACATACGGTCATACTGGCTGGACAGGAACCTTATCCATTATTGACCCAGAGAACGACCTTGTTATTATATGGCTTGGCAATAAGAAAAACAGCCCTGTAGTAGACAACGCTACAAATCCAAACTATTTCTACGGTGACCACTTCCAAGGCGGAGAGTACGGCGCTATTCCTCTTCTTGTTTACGAGGCGTTGAAAAATACTGATGTAGTCAGCACAGACGCATTATTAGTTCAAATGGCTCTTAACAAAATGGACGTTATCAAAGCCAGAGCTAACTACAAAAATTACGCAGACTATGAAGCTCTTAAGGCGTTAGTAGACGTAGTTGTTTCCAGAGCAGAAATGGTTAAAACCCCAGAATATATTTCCAGAGCAAAAAGCGTAGTAAACGCTTTATATATACCAAGCGACAATGCAAAAGCCAACTTCCTAAACAGACTTGACAGAATCAAATAATTATTTTTCATAAAATAGGGCTGCAAAAGCAAATTTGCTTTTGCAGCCCTATTTTTTTGCCTCTAATCACAAATATTGGAGTTCTTTGTGAAAGTATGACGTTCTTTGCCCAGCAATGACTTTTTATGTTATAGAAAAAGTAGATAAAACTGAGAGAAATGAGGAAATAGAATGATTTATACTGTAACCTTTAATCCGGCTATTGACTACGACATATGAGATTGAAAGGATATTTAGCCTACAAAATAATTAAAGGAAAGACTTGTCACTTCACTTGCTTACACAAAAAATGCTGGCTCAAAGCTGATTTCAATCAACTCCGAGCCAGCATTTTTCATGGTTTTCTCAAGTTTATAAGGAGCCAAAGATAATGCACAAACAAAAAAATAAACCAACAATTGAAATAACTATTGAAATATTCACATAAAAGTGAGAAAATGTATTGTGCAAAAAAAGCGAGGTGAGGATATGAAAGTATTAATTTTAGCTTATGATGAGGATTCTAAAATGGGTGGCGATATGCCGAAGGTACTGCATAAAATTATAGACGCCCCTATGTTGGACTATGTTATTACTGCCGCAAAAAGCTATGGTTCGGAGGAAATATACCTGGCGGTGGACAGCTGCCATATGGAGCGTTTTAAAAGCTACCTAGGTATAGTTAAGGAAAACTTGGATAAGGACAACGTAAGCTCCTTTATAGATTCGCTTTTGGATAAAGAGCAGGTGTTGATTTTATATGGCAACACCCCGCTGGTTACCAGGCTCTCAATAGACGAGGACGTTATGGTATTTAGCGGGGCAAAACTCAAATCTAAGCTTAGTAGTGGGGATTTCTTAGGAGGTATTAAGAAATTAAAGCTAAGCCAGATAGAATGCTCCCACGACTTTTTCCACGTAGAAACAAGAGCACAGCTTGCCCAAGCGACAAAGCTGTTAAAAGAACGAATAAACAACCAGCATCTAAAAAATGGCGTAACACTTATTGACCCGGCGCAAACATATATAGGCGCAAATGTAAAGATAGGTAAGGATACGGTGATTTACCCCGGCTGTTGGCTGGAGGGTGATACCATTATTGGGGAGGGATGCATTTTAGGAAACAACTCCAAGGTTGTAAGCTCTACTGTTTCAGACTTTTCCGAAATTAGCTTTTCTGTTGTAATAGATTCTTATGTTGGGAAGAATACCACTGTTGGGCCGTTTGCATATCTTCGCCCACACTCAAAAATTGGCGACCATTGTAAGGTCGGGGATTTTGTTGAGGTTAAAAACTCCGTTATAGGTGACTCCACTAAAATCTCCCACCTAACCTATGTTGGTGACTCCGACGTGGGTCAGCACGTTAACTTTGGCTGTGGCACAGTTACCGTTAACTATAATGGTAAGAGCAAATTCCGAACAACTATAGGGGACAACGCTTTTATAGGCTGTAACACAAACCTTGTTGCACCTGTAACAGTCGGTGAAGGGGCATACACTGCCGCAGGCTCCACTATTACAAAGGATGTACCGCCAGATACCCTAGCCGTAGCCAGAAGCCGGCAGGAGGTTAAGCCTAATTGGAAACGTCCAAAATGAAATTAAGGGAATAAGCTTACAAAATTTTCCATTGCACAGTAGTAAAGAGTTTTTTATACTATCGTAGGTAATTTTCCGCATCTTATTAAAACTACACCAGAAAATGGAGATTTTCTCCAAAAGCCTAGGAGGGGTTTGAAAAAATGAACAGTGCGTTTAGCGGCGATATCAAGATTTTCGCTTGTAATGCCAATAAAGAGCTTGCAAGACAGATTGCAAAGGAATTGGGACTACCACTTGGTAAAGCAGAGGTTACAAGGTTTGCTGACGGGGAAATTTGTATGAGGATAAACGAAATGGTTAGAGGTTCGGACGTATATATCGTTCAGCCAACCTCTCCGCCTGTTAATGAGCATATAATGGAGCTTTTGGTTATGATTGACGCCATGCGTCGGTCATCAGCCGGAAGAATAACAGCCGTTATGCCATACTACGGTTACGCAAGGCAGGACCGTAAGGCAAGAGCCCGTGACCCTATCAGCGCAAAGCTAGTAGCCGACCTTATTACAACAGCAGGCTGCAACAGGGTTCTTACTATGGATTTACACTGTGAGCAGATTCAAGGCTTCTTTAATATCCCAGTAGACCATTTAAGAGGTATTCCGATTTTTGCCTACTACTACCGCAATAAATTTTTAAACGATAAAAATGTTATTGCAGTATCCCCAGACCTTGGAAGTGTTGCAAGAGCAAGAGAATTTGCCGAAAAGCTTCAGATGCCACTAGCAATAGTGGACAAAAGAAGGCAGCAGGCAAACATGTCCGAGGTAATGAACATAATCGGCAATGTTGAAGGCATGAAAGTAATTCTTGTTGACGACCTTATAGACACAGCAGGCACACTGGTTAATGCTGCGTATGCGCTTAAATCAAAGGGCGCAGAGGAGGTTTACGCTTGCTGCTCACATGCGGTTCTTTCTGACCCGGCCATTGAGCTTATTGAAAAATCCTGCATAAAAGAGCTTTTGATACTAGACAGTATTGCACTTAGCGAGAGAAAAAGTATTCCTAAGATTAAGGTAGCTAGTATTGCGCCGTTGTTCGCAAACGCTATTAACCGTATTCATGAGGGGCTTTCTATTTCTAAGCTTTTTGATTAAAAATATGTTTTTTAAAAGAGGGAGCAGCGCTCCCTCTTTTTTTGTTGTACGCCCGGTGGTGTGAGGACGGCGGTTAGTCACCGTCTCCTACTTGATTGGGTTGAATTATGGCTAGTATAAATAGAAGGTATATATTCCAAATGGAGTACTGTCGAATTCAATTTCCTTTGCCTTTGGCGCTTCTACGTAAATATTTTGTAAATCCATACTGGTTATGGAAATATCTTCTTTTCCTATCAGCTTAATCTTACGAGAAGTACCGGAAACGTCATGAAGTCTTAGTACATGCCCGCTTTCATAAGGATATAGCGCCATAATCTGCATTTCCTCCGGAATTATAACAGGCAAGCTTTTTCCGCAGCCCTTTGCTAAGCAAAGCCCATCATACAGATTAACGGCTCTTGTTGTTACTCCAGAATTAAATTCCCCCTGGAAGGGCAGCAACGTAAATTTATACTCGAAGGTACCCCCAATCCATTGCGGAAAGTTTGTGCCCCACATATTGTTAAACAAGTTGATATAAAGCACAGAGTCACGTGGCTCAAATTCCTTACGGTATTTGTAAACCCCTGTCTCGCCGATGGATACAAGGCAAGTGTCATGGTTAACGACACAGAAACCACCATTTTCATCTCCCAATGCAGCAAAACCCTCCAATGCATAAAGAGCATGGTTGGCACATCTGATAATATCCTTTTCCGGGTCAATAACACAGCCGTTTTTGTTAAAATAATATTTTGGAGACTCAATAGGCTGATTGAGCACTAATGAGCCGGATTCAACGAAGGGAGTCTCATGTTTGTTTTCTAAAACTAGCTTTAGAAAAATTTCATCACCTTTAGGAGGAAGGGTTAGCTCCAACGTTATTTTTTCACTATCACCAAACTGCTCACACAACATGCCCTCATATTTTAATTTTAATGTACTACCTTGAATTTCATAGGAAATAAACTTTGGAAGACTTGTTAGGCTTTCGATTTCCGGATAATTTTGCCTGCCGTTGTCCAAAATGCCCCAGTCTGAAAATCTGTAGGCGTAGCTCCTAAGGTAGTCAGTCATGTCTTGTGGGCCATATACGTCATATTGATAGCCTATTGCACTTCTTCCGTCCTTGGCTTCAAGGAGATACCTATTTACTTTTTTATCAAAAATCCCTAAAACAATGCCGGTTGCGTCTGAAAATTCAACCTTATAGCGATGATTTTCAACATAAGTACCATTTTCATAGGAAACAGTCTTAAGCTCATATTTCTCCTGTGACTGCACTACTTCATCTAACGGAACAAAAGATAGAGGTTGAATTTTATCTACATAGACAGCTGGCTTACCGAAAATTTCAGCGCTGCCCCTAGATACTCCTTCATTATATAACCAGCCGCTAAATGTACTTCCTGTAGGATTAAAAACATAGCTCTCTTTTCCGCAGCCTGTCATTGCCAGAGCTTCTTTTGCAAGCTTGTGGGCGGCTACTGCTCTATTTGACTGCTCCTGCCATGAGCTTTCCATATATTTGTACTCATCAGAAGCCTTTGCAGCTAAAAATGCATTCTTCTCATAGGCTCTATTCCCGCTCATCCAAGTTTTGACATCAAGTCCCCATGTATGCTCGCCAAACAAAATAATATTGTCATAGGCTTCTTCGATTTTATTCATAAACACTGTTTTTTCTTCGAGGGAGTGTTCTTGTAGCGAAAATAATTTCTGAGCATTGGCAAGGTCAATCCTTGTACGCTTAATCAAAGACACGTCATAGGGGTATGAGCCAACCCCGTGAATCCAAGTGTCTGCTAAATCCTTGCTCACAACAGGCAAGCTGGATAAATCACATTTTTCCAGCTCGTAATAAAAGTCGTCCATAGTTCCGCAAATAATTTCCGCATGGGGGTAAGCTTCTTTCGCCTGTCCTACTAACTCGGCAATCATTTCCGCAGATTGTGGGCCGCAATTGTCATGGGTGTGCATAATGGCAAGCCACACAGGGTATTTCCAATCCTTTGGAGGAGTCATAGACGAGCCGTAGCCACCTTTACAATACATGGTTAAAACTCTGGAGCCATCAGGTGCCTGCCAAAAAAACAAATCTGGCACATCTGGAGGAGTAGCAAATTCGTTGCAGCCCAGATGCAAAAATTTAACCCCAGCACCATGTAAAATGCTGGGCAGCATAATGCCATGCCCAGGGACATCAGTCATTTTTGCTGATATAGGCATGGGCTTTCCGTATCTTTGACACAAGCTTTTGCTGTATGTCAAGCCTCTAATGTAGTCCTCCGGGCCGCAAAAATCAAAGTGTGAGGTAAAGGGCAGGGCATGCCAAGCAAGTTGACCGTTCATTACCAGCTCGTCAATTTTTTTGGTTTTCCCACCACTCTTTTTAAGCATAACGGAGAGCGGCCAAGATGGCATAGTCCAAACATATTTTAGCTTGCCCATATGAGCGGTACCTTCACAGGTGGCAATAACCTCGTCCAGCATACTGCCAACATACTGCTGAATAATTTTCTCAGATGTATCAGTGAAACCAATATCGAAGTGTGTTTTAAACACCATAATTATTTTCATACGCTAAAAATTACCGATACAGAAAACTGTATCGGCTTTTCCTTTCTTTATTAGGCTAGGGGGTTTGGGAGAGTGCAGCTCACCCAAGGAACAATTTCCATGATTATTCAAAATATATGGGGTTTGAAATCAGCGTGAGCATTTCCTTAAGCCCTTCCGCAAGTGTTTGATAAAGCTCAAAGCGGTAGAATTTGATGCCGTCAGATTTTCGCACGAGTTTTAGACGGTTGCTTCTGGTTGGAACATCAATAATTTCTCTGCCCTTGTCGGTAATCAAATGTAGCTTTTCTCCGCCTGATAAGTTCCACAGCTCAATTTGAATATCACTGCCTATCTTTGCGGTTTCGCCAAGAATTTTTCCGTCTGACTCTACAGAAATACACGCAGAATTTGGGTCTAAGGTCATAAAGCAGTTTCCAGACCTTAATGCGCTTAGAATATCATGCGGTGAAGGAGAGAGAGCATACACGCAGGTGGTTGGGCTTCCAAGCATTCTAAGGGCTTTCGCTCTATGGAAGTCACTGCCTCCAATAACGGGTATTTTTCTGCCTTCTACAAGCTTACTGTGCCACCATGATATGCATTTCATAGTATCGGCAGGTATTATGTCGCCATTCCATATTTCTATGCCGTCATAATCCAGCGCTTCAAAGCTCCACTTATTCCAGCCATTGTCCCGGCAAAATGGGTGAGTTGGCACAATAAATGCCCCGTTATTTTTGGCTTCTATGATTTTTTCGCAGGCTTGTTCTAAGGTGTTTACACCAAAAGGGGATTTATATGGCTGTTTAACCCCAAGCATACCTACATGACCGTTAAAATGAGTCCATTCTGTGCCCGGCATAACAGTGATGCCTGGAATATCCGCATCAAGAAAATTTTGTGTAAAATTATTATGGTCGGTAATGAAAATGTAGTCCAACTCCAAGGTTTTTGCTAACTCTGTAATTTCTCTAACGGTTAGCTTGCCGTCGGAGCCTAATGTATGCATATGGTTATCGCCTTTTAATAGCCGCCTGTGTTTCATAATAAAGTCAATAGTGTATTCAACCGTTACCCCTGTTTCATGAACCTTGTATGCTCCAACGATAATATTCCATGTGCCTGGGAATAGCCTTGATTTTGCATAGCCTTTTGTGCTCTCGTATTCTGAAATGTAAATAGAATGCTTGTTTGAGCCGGAGGAACCTACATGCTCTCCTTCAAAGCTCTCCAGTGCTAAATCAATAATGTTAATTTCTGTGGAATAAGCAAACCCCTCTGCTTCCCTTTTCTCGAATCTTTTATAGGAATAGGAAATTTCCAGTCTTTCAACATCTTCTGGCATTTGGAAGGGCAACTTATAGTAAGTCCGTTCTTTTGAGTGGTGAATAAATTCTGAAATTTTGATAGTGTGTTTTTTCATTAAATAAATTACTCCTTGCTAGCTCCTAGTGTCATACCTGAAAGTAAAAATCTTTGTGCAAATGCATAGATAATTAATAAAGGTACAGTGGAAATTATAATCGCAGCCATAACTGCGTTGTTTGGTGCCAATTGACCTCCGGATTGGGATTCTCTTGTTTGTAGGATAAGTGACTTTAACAGCAGTGGAAGGGTGAATTTGCTTTGCTCGGTAATAATGGTTGCAGGAATCATAATAGAATTCCATTTAGAAACAAATTCCAAAAAGAACACTGTGGCAAGCCCCGGTAAAGAAATAGGCAGATACATATTGGCAAAAATTCGGAACTCTGATGCTCCGTCTATTCTTGAGGATTCTGCCAATGAATATGGAACGGAGACGAAGTAGTTTCTCATAAGTAGAATGCTAAAGCCGGATATTAGACCGTTAATAATTAACCCTTGATAGGAGTTTAAAAGATTAAGCTGCTTGTTTAATTGATAAATTGAAATAAGGGTAAGGTCACCTGGAATCATCATTGTAAGCATTATAAATGAAGTGATTACATTTTTAAAGGGCAGATCCTTTTGGATTAAAACGTATCCGGCGAAGGCAGATAAAAAAACTTGAATGGTAGTACCTGTTAAAGTTACGAACATTGAATTTAAAAATGGACGCAACAGCTTTGTAACTTCAAAAACATAAAAATAGCCGTCCAGGCTGAATTTTGTCCACCAAAGCTTAATACCGCTGGCACTAGAGTCAAGGGCAGTAGAGGTAGACATAACAAATACATTCCACATGGGCACAGCCATAATCAGAAATATAAAGCCTAAAACGGAAAATGTAATTATTTTTTGAAGCAAGGTTAATTCATTTACCAATTCCTTACTTTTCTTTGACATAAGCTCACTCCTCCTTAATCCTCGTAAGTCGCATCATAACGCGTAAGTTTTCTTACCACAAAAGAAATAACCATGGTAGCGATTAATACAAGTGTAGCTCCTGCGGTTGCCAAGCCTATTTTAAATTCGTTTATACCTTGCTGGAAAATAAGGAACACAAGATTTCGTACCTTATCGTTGGTAGAAGGATTGGCCATTACAAATATTTGATCAAAGTTACGGAGCAGGTTCATTGCGCTTAGCACTGTGATAACCTTCATTGTTGGCACAATACTTGGTATTGTTATGCTAAAGATTTGGCGAAGCCTAGAAGCTCCGTCGATGGACGCTGCTTCATAAATAGAGGGGTCAATACCAACAATTGCAGCCAAGAATAAAACAGCAAAATACCCTGCACCTTTCCATGCACCAGTAAAGACCATGATTGCTCTGGCAAACCTCGGCTCTGCCATAAAAACAATAGGTGAGAAGTCGACTCCTTTGAATACTTCTAAGATAGCGTTAAACAAACCCGATGGGGCGAAAACCGCTATCCAAATACCGCCAACAACAGACCACGATAAAAGGTAGGGTATATATGTAACTGACTGAATAATGGATTTTGCTACCTTATTTTTTACTTCTGTGAGCATTAAGGCTATCCCAAGCCCCCATACAAATTGAAGTACAAAAGTAAAGCTGCTTACTATTAGGGCATTAACAAAGGCTTGTTGATAAAGGGCGTTAGTCACAACCTTGCTATAGTTTGCTGCGCCAACAAAGGTGCTGCCCCCGAGGAGTTTTACATCATAAAAGCTACTGTATACCCCCAACAGTAACGGATAGTAGGAAAAAACTATAAAGTAAACGGCAATAGGCAGCAGCATCAAATAAATAAATATATTCTTTTCAAATTTTTTGAATTTCTTTGAAGCAAGCATACGTTCAACTCCCTTTGATAAAATTTGGCTCTCTGACAGAAACTGGGTTTGTATACAAAAAGGCCATAAATACAGATTTATGGCCTTTTTGTATATAAAATATTTCTATAAAGGCTAAAATAATTATTATTTATCAGTAATATCTAAAGAAACAAGTTCTTTACGCATACCTGCTAAGCCGTCTGAAATAGAAACATCGCCCTTAATCATTTGAATAGCCCATTTGCCCATTGCTTCCTTACGAGGAGTGTCGTTTGGAATTTGCATGTTTACAGAAGCATATTTTCCGTAGGAAAGAGCTTCTTCAACGCCTGGGTTGTAGCCTACTGGGTGAACAAAATCCTTAAAAATTGGAATAGGAGCACCATGGTCGCTGGAGTGCTTTTTACCAAGGTCGGTTAAAGTATATTTGCCGTTTTCAATAGTGTAGTCGTTGCCCTCAAGTCCTACTGATAGCATTTCTCCGCCTTCTTGTGTAGCGAAGAATTCAAGAATCTTAAATGCGCCGTCTGGGTTTTTTGCATTTGCAGGAATACTGAAGGTTGAAGGGTCGCCCTTACCAAGCATGTATTCGCCGCTTGGAGTTTTAACGCCAGGTAACGAAACTATCTCATATTGGTCCGGAGTTACACCTTCTGTAAGAGCATTTGCATTGTGAAGGCCTACCCATGCTGCCCAGTCAACTGCAACTGCTGTTTTCTTGGAAGCAGCACCCATTTTTGCACGTAAATCCTTTGACTGGTCAACAAATGAAGCCGGGTCAAGTAATTTTTCATCGTATAATTTCTTAAACCATTCCCAAACAGGAGCGGAAGCATCAGAAGCAAATTCGGCATAGCGCTTGCCGTCGGTATCAATCTTTATACCGTCCTTTAAGCCAACTGATGCCATCCAAGGCTGAATATCCCAAACGTCTTTCATAACCACGTTTAGTGGGTAAAAGTCTTTTTCGGAGTTTGCTTCACGAAGCTTCTTGAATACATTGTAGTATCCGTCAAGAGTATGCTCTATAGTTTTGTAATCGATACCAGCAGCCTTAAGTATAACGTTGTTTAGAGCAACAACTCTGTGAATTTCCTTTTTATTGAAGCCACCATAAATTTTTCCTTCGTACTTTATGTCTTCCCATTCAGATGCTTCAATGTTTTTGGATAAAATCTCGGAATTTGCAACTCTGTCGGTTATGTCCATAAGCGCGCCTTGCATTGCAAGCTTTCTTAAATTTCCGTAAACTAAGTCGTATTGCTCACCACCTTGTAGCTTTTGCACAAGAACGTTGTCATAGTCTGACGGTGGCTTTTCCATAATAATCGTCAAGCCTGTTTTTTCGCTAAGCGCCTTTTCAAAAAGCTTCATTTCAGCTTCGTCCTTGCCGCCTGTAACGGCTACAAGCATTCTAACCTCACCAGAAGGCTCGGTCTTTGCCGCCGGAGCTGGATTTGCAGGAGCCGCAGAGGCTTGGGGAGCGGAGGACGCTGCAGGAGCGGCTGGAGCCGGACCAGCAGGTGCAGAAGAACCGGAACTACATGCTGAAAGCATAGCGACTAATGTTGCCCCGGTAAGTAATGTTGAGATCGTTTTGTGAAACTTCATTAAAATCATCTCCTCTTAAAAAATTTTATGCAAATATTTTTATGTACGAACAAATGGTACCACATTAAAGTTGTTTTGTAAATATTTTAAATGATAATTTTTTGTAAAAAACATGTAAAATGTATGTGTGTATTGGTATAAATGCCACAAAAGTGACATTTTCAATAAAATTGCTTCAAAATAGTTAACAAAAACGTGTATCAATGTACCAAAAGTTTTCGGGTTGTGTTATGATTGCGTATAAATAAATTTAAACCAGAAAAGAGGTTAATTTATGCTATTTTTGCTAGAGAGAATTCAAAAATTGACAGAAGATTTAAAAGCTCTTATCTATCCTAAAACCAAAGAAATAACCCATTACAAAATAAAAAAAACTGCTGAAAGGCTTGAAAACCTGCAGTTGCTTAGCACAGAGACTTGGGAGGATTTTAACTCCGAGCAAATATGGGGCGGACATAGAGAGTACTATTTATTTGAGTGCGTGGTAACGATACCAGAGGAATTCAACGGGGAATGTGTCGTTTATGAAATGATGACGGGCCGTGAAGGACTTTGGGACGCAACAAACCCACAGTTCACCATTTATGTAAACGGCACCCTTGTGCAAGGCTTAGACGTAAATCACAGAAGTATTATTTTGACAAATAAGGCTGTGGCAAGAGAAAAATTCAGAATTATTTTATCTGCATTCACAGGGGATCAAAATTTCAGCTTGCTTTTAAAATCAAAAATCAGCGTGCTGGATATAAAGACAGAAAAATATTATTACGACATACAGGTGCCTTTAGAGGTAGCGAAGCTTCTTAATAATGAGGATAGCAGTTACATAACTATTGTTACGGCGCTAAATAATTCTCTTAATTTGCTGGATTTACGCAAGGAGCATTCCCAGGCATATTATGCTTCTCTTGAAAAAGCGCAGGACTATATTACTAAGGAGTTTTACCAGAAGCATTGCGGAGCTTCGGAGGCACAGGTTTTTTGTGTCGGACATACCCATATTGACGTGGCATGGCTTTGGACCTTGGCTGTTACGGAGGATAAGTCTGTAAGAAGTTTTTCCACTGTGCTTGCTTTGATGAATGAATACCCTGAATATACCTTTATGTCCAGTCAGCCTCAGCTATATAAATATGTTAAGGCAAACGCCCCACAGGTTTATGAGGGGATTAAGCAGCGTGTGAAGGAAGGCAGATGGGAAGTAGAGGGGGCAATGTTTGTTGAAGCAGACTGTAACATTGCTTCCGGCGAAGCGTTGATTAGGCAGATTTTGCATGGTAAGAGATTTTTTAAGGAAGAATTTGATAAGGATAATATAGTTCTTTGGTTGCCTGATGTGTTTGGATATTCTGCTGCATTGCCACAAATTATGGAGAAGTGCGGAATTAAATATTTTATGACAACTAAGATAAGCTGGAATGAGTTTAATAAGATGCCTTATGATACCTTCTACTGGGAGGGCATTGACGGAACAAAAATATTAACCCATTTTATTACAGCCAGAGACTACAAGGTAAAGCTTGAAATCGGTTCATCTGAAAATGAGTATTATACTACATATAACGGAACACTTAATCCCTCGCAGATTAAAGGGGGCTGGAAAAGATACCAGCAAAAGCACATCAACAATACAGTTTTAATGAGCTTTGGCTTTGGTGACGGTGGCGGCGGCCCCACTAAGGAAATGCTGGAGAATCAACGCAGGCTTTCCGCTGGAATACCCGGCTGTCCTCAAACGGTTATGTCGCATGTGGTTCCATTTTTTGAGAAGCTGGAAAAGGATGTTTCAGGTAATAAGTATTTGCCCAAATGGGTAGGTGAGCTTTATTTGGAATATCACCGTGGAACATACACTTCTATGGCTAGAAATAAGAAATACAACAGAAGGTCTGAGTTTGCTTTCCAAAATGCAGAGGTATTTGCCGCTATGGACTATACCCTTAACGGTAGTGCATACCCTCAAAAGGAGATTTACGATGCATGGGAGGTTATATTAAGGAATCAGTTCCATGATATTTTGCCCGGTTCGTCTATTAAAGAGGTGTATGACGATTCCCAAAACGAATATGAAGGTATTTTGGCAGAAAGCACTAGCCTTATTTCTAAGGCGCTCAATAATGTAGCAGCTAACATTAATGCTTCAAAGAACAGCATTATTGTTTTTAACCCAAACGGCGTTGCCTGTTCAGATGTGGTAAGCTTTCAAATTCCAGAGTGGTGCAAAAAAAATCCTGTTGTTTATGATAATGGCACAGCAATCCCTTGTCAAAGAGTAGAAGATAACAGAGCAATTTTCAAAGCCTCGTCAATCAAGGCAAAGGGTTACAAGTCATTTATGCTTTGTGACGAGGAAGCTATATCTAATTGTGACGTAGTTGTTACTACAGAGAAAATAGAAAACAAATTTTTCAACATCAGTATTAATGAAAAAGGGCATTTCAGCTCAATCTATGATAAATCTGCAAAAAGAGAACTTCTTAAAGAAGGAAGCTGTGGAAATGTTATTGTAAGCTATGAGGATAAGCCACATAATTTTGACGCTTGGGAATTAAATAATTACTACGTTGAAAAATCTTGGGTAATTGATGATTTACAAAGTATAGAGGTAGTAGAGAGTGGCAACGTGCGATCTGCAATTAAAATAGTACGAAATTATCTGGATTCTGTCATAAATCAATACATATATGTATATAGCGATATGCCACGGATTGACATAAAAAATGAAATCGACTGGAAGGAAAAGCAAATATTTGTAAAATGCTATTTCCCTGTTGATATTCATACAAACGAAGCAACCTTTGACATACAATACGGAAACGTTACCCGTCCAACCCATTCAAACACATCTTGGGATATGGCAAAGTTTGAGGTTTGTGTTCACAAATGGCTGGATGTTTCAGAGGACGATTACGGCTTAAGCGTCATAAACGACTGCAAATATGGCTGTAACGTACAAGGTGGCGTCATTGGGGTTACTATGCTCAAATCGGGAATTTATCCTAACCCGGAAGCTGATAAGGAGCTTCATGAGTTTACCATTTCGCTTTACCCTCATAAAGGAAGCTGGAAGGACGCAGGGACAGTGGCGCAGGCTTATCAAATCAATAATCCGTTAATTGCTGTTTCTAAGAGCAGTGATGGCGGCATGTTGGAGTCTGAATATTCCTTTGTTCAAAGTGACTGTGAGAATGTTGTAGTAGAGGTTGTAAAGAAAGCAGAGGATAACAGCAATGATATTTTAATTAGACTTTATGAATGTTATAACAGAAGAACCCAAGCAACTCTTACCTTTGGAAAAAATCTTAAAGGTGCTGTGGAATGTGACATGCTGGAAAATGATATTTGCGACGTAAACTACAGCGAAAATACCATAAGCTTTGAGATTAAGCCGTATGAAATAAAAACCTTTAAGGTTAAAGTAAATTAAGCAGCACAAAAAAATACCCTACAAAATCGGCATATCAAATGATATGGCCTACTTTGTAGGGTATTTTTATAAATTTTTAAAAAATGTAGGGTATTTCTCTTGTAGAAAGTTGGCTTCGTCTGAATATCGGGATATATGATCCCTAACTATTTCAGTCAAAGCCGCTTTATCTTTATCCTTAAGCGCTCCTAGCATTACCTTGTGGTCAGAAACTGCTTTGTCAGAGCTAAGATTTTGAAGGCTAATGTTTCTTACAATATCGTAGTGTCCGCTTATGCTTTGCATAGCCTCATGGGTTTTTTCAGCTTTTGCGATCTTAAAGAGCATATAATGAAATTGGTTGTCCAGCTCCATGAGCTTAAAAAAATCCTTGCAGTTAAGCTGAAAATCCTGCATGTGAATATTTTCGGAAAGCCGCATAATATCATCGTTAGTGGCGCTAGCGCAAGCCTTTTGCGCCATATGTGTTTCCAAAATAAGCCTAAGCTCCCTAGCTTCTTCTATCAAATCCGTATCAATCAAAGCCACTCTTGTTTCCTTTTGGGCTACTACTTCCACTAGATAAATGCTGGACAGCTTAAGAATAGCCTCACGCAAGGGGGTTCGGCTTAGCTTCAAATATTGGGTAAGCTCATTTTCACGTAAAATTTGACCCGGCTTTAAGCGCAGAGAAACAATATTGTGCCTAAGTACCCTAAATGCATATTCTCTTGCAGACTCATTGGATTGTTTTTCAAAAAGCTCCAACATAGGCAAGCTCCGTTATTTATTATTTATACCTTAAATACTTGTCAAAGATAATTTGATAGATTCATAAAAAGGTACAACTAATATATTAGCATGTTAAGGTATGGGTGTCAAATGCAATCAAGGATTGTCAACGCCATAGGCAGAATAAGTCTTTGGCATCTCTCTTTTATGGTTGGAGGATTTTTTTGCCTTAATAATTTTTTGAATATTTTCTGGGGTGCCTTGACCTGTTTTTAAATATTTATCTATGTCCTCATAGGAGATTCCCATTTCGGCTTCGTCTGTCTGTCCCTCCCAAAGCCCGGCAGAGGGTGCTTTGCTAATTATTTCCTCTGTTACACCCAAAGCACGTCCCAACTCAAAAATATCCGTAGCGCATAGGTCGGCTATAGGGTTAAAATCACAGCTGCCGTCACCAAACTTGGTGAAGTATCCCATATTCCACTCGGAGTAGTTTCCTGTACCAGCTACTAAATAACCTTTTGTTTGTGCAAGGGCGTAAAGCATAGTCATTCTCATCCTTGGCTTAATGTTTGCCTTAGCAATCTCAAGCAGCTTTTCGCCGCCGTTTTCAACAACCTCCACAAGCTGTCCGAAGGGTGAGCTAAAATCCAGGGTTATAGCTTCAATTTTAAACTTTTCTGCACATGTAAGAGCGTGGTTTTTATCCTGGGGGTTATTTCCGCAGGGCATAATTACGCCAAGGACGTTATCTGTAGCCATTTTGCATAAAACTGATACTACTGCAGAGTCCTTGCCGCCGGACAAGCCTATCACAATACCCTTTGCGTTGGCTTCGTTTAAGGTTTCCTTTATCCAGTGTACTCTTTTTTCAATTTCTTCCTGCCAATTTCTCATTGTCATCTTCCTTTTCTAGTATTCTAAAAATTTATTAAACCCCCAAGGTTACCTCTAAAAGCTCTGTAATACTTTCTGCCCCCAAAATTCTTATTCCCTCCGGGCGTTTAAGCCCC
>CAYWBF010000002.1:0-27310 GCA_964456085.1 uncultured Eubacteriales bacterium | reverse complement strand
ACGGCCTTAACGAGTTCCAGATCTATTACAAAATCGCTTTGCCACTGGTTGGCCCTGCTCTTTCAGCATTGGCGATTTTTACCTTCCTTAGTAACTGGAACGCTTTCCTTTGGCCGGTTATTGTAGTTGATAAGCCAAATATTTATACACTGCCTGTTGGTTTATCCCTATTTTCAAGTGAGCTGCTTAATCAGTGGGATTTGATTATGGCAGGAGCAGCCGTTGCAACGCTGCCTGTATTAATTGTATTCTTTATTTTGCAGAAGCAGATTATTGAGGGTGTTCATTTAACGGGTGTTAAGGGTTAACACTAATATTTATAGGATAGCCGCCGTAGGAGGGATTTTAAAATACCTCCTTGGCGGCGTTTTTAACGCATTTTTATTAGGCTAGGGGGATTGGGGGAGTGCAGCTCCCCCAAGACTTTAATTTTTAGAAAATATTCTCGGCTTTCAGCCGTTATAACTTTAGGCGGTTCAAGCCACCTACTTCCAGTCGGGAGTAGTTTACTTTTAGGAGGGGCAGCTATGAATTTTAAAATTGTAGATTCTCATGTGCATTTCGAGGTTGCAGGGACTGAAATATCCGGTGTAAGGCAAAAATATATAGAAAAGCACTCAAAGGAAAAATGGGACCTTATGCAGCAAAAAAATCAGTACGTCAAGGACAACTGGAGCCGTGCCTGGCAATTTCCCAAGCCACTTCCTCCAAGCGAGGACGTGAACGTAACAGCAAATATGTGGCTTGAGGAGATGGACAAAAACAATATTGAGAAAATGGTTTTTGTTACAGGTGGGGATAATGAAACCTTAGGCAAAATAGTAAAGCTGGCTCCAGAGAGGTTTGTGGGCTACGCCCATCACGACCCTTGTACCCCCGACGCTGCTGAAAAGCTTGAGTATGCCATAACAACCCTTGGGCTAAAGGGATATAAAATGTTTGCCCCGTTGATTGACGTGCCTTTTACAGACCCAAGCCTTGAGCCTGTTTGGAAGGTGGCGGAGAAGTACCGTATTCCTATTCTTATACATTTTGGGATTTTAGGAAGCGCCGGAGGTATCTCCAATCATATTAATATTAATCCTATTGTGCTTCACGATGTTGCAAGAGCATATCCAGAGGTGCCGTTTATTGTGCCTCACCTAGGCTGTGGTCATCCAAGGGACTTACTTTACCTTGCGTGGGTTTGCCCTAACGTTTATGTGGATACCTCGGGGAGCAATCAGTGGGTTAATTGGATGCCTTATCCATTGACTGTTAAAGACTTGCTGAAAAAATTCTATCAGACCATAGGGCCAAAGAGGATTTTATTCGGGACAGACTCAATGTGGTTTCCACGGGGATTTGTGACCAAATATTTTGACGAGCAAATGCGTGCCTGTGTAGAGCTTGGCATGAGCGCAAATGATATAGATTGCATTTTTAGAACAAATATGTTGGATTTATTGGAGGTATAGTATGTATTCAAAAGAACAGGTTGAGCTTAGAGACGGCATAAAATTTCCCGGGAAATCTTATCAGGATGGGTTATTGTCAAAGGTGTTTGACGTTCAGAAGGAGTATTTGTATAAGCCATTTATAAGCATAAGCAAAGCACACGCCGTGATGCTTTATGAGCAGAACATAATCACCCATGAGGACGTAAGCAAAATTTTATCAGCCATATGCGAGGTTGAAAAAACTGACTACAGCACAGCTGAGTACGACCCACGATATGAGGATATGTTTTTCATGGCGGAGAAAAGCATTGAAAATTTAATTGGCCCTGATTTTGCTGGGAGGCTGCATATCGCTCGCAGTAGAAATGATATTTTTATTGGTGAGTGCAGAATCGTTTTAAGGGAGAAGGTTATTCAGGTTACAGAGGCGCTGGGGAATTTTATGAAGGTTATTATGACCTTGGCAGAGGAAAATATTGATACAGTAATGCCAGCCTACACCCATACCCAGCCTGCACAGCCTACAACCCTTGCCCACTACCTAATGTCCATGTACGATTGCCTTGCTCGCAGCTACGAGCGATTTTTGCGGCTATTTGATTCAATAAACAAAAATCCTCTTGGTGCCGCAGCAATAACTACAACAGGTTTTCCTATTAACAGATTTCGTGTAGCGGAGCTTTTGGGCTTTGATGGACTTGTTGAAAATTCCTACGACTGTATTGCCGGAATAGACTATCTTACCGAATTTGCTGCATGTCTTATGATTCTTAATACGGATATGTCCAGATTTATTAAGGATACATTGGATTTCTGTACAAGGGAGTTTAACGTATTTTATTTGTCCGACCCATATGTTCAAACAAGCAGTATCATGCCCCAAAAAAGAAATCCTTCCTCCTTGGAGCATATGCGCCCATTAATAAGCATGGCTATTGCCGAAGCAAAGGTTGTGTTTGACGTGTTGCATAACACTCCTTACGGAGATATGGTAGACGGGGAGGAGGACTTGCAGCCTCATTTGTATGAGAGCGTTAATTACTCACTTCGTGTTTTCCACATAATGTCCTCTGTTTTCGCAACAATGGAGATTAACAAGGAGATTTTGTTTAACCGTGCTCATGAGGGATTTATTACGGTAACAGAGCTGGCTGATGTGCTTGTGCGTGAAAAGGGACTGTCCTTTAGGCAGAGCCACCATGTAGCAAGCGGCTTGGTTAAGCATCTCATTGTAAACAATCAGACTGAAAAGGACGTAACCTCGGAAATGGTAAATGAAATTGCCAAAAAGGTTTTGGAAAAGGATATTGAGCTTTCCGGGGAGCTTGTGAAGAAGGCTCTTGACCCTGTTAATTTTGTTAATATAAGAAAAGTAACAGGCGGTTGCTCTCCTGTTGAGGTAGAACGCATGATAAAGGTTAGAAAAGAGGCTTTTGCTCAAATGAGCACTACCTTAAATGGTTTTTCGGAGAAAATTGCTGTGGCTTATAGAGCATTGGATTCCGAGGTTAGTAAACTGATTAACGAAAAATAGATATTTTCCAATTTATAAGAAGGCTGTCGGATTCTCGATGGCCTTTTTTGCGTTAACAAAGAGTTTGCATTAGAAATTAAAATATATTATTATAGTAGAAAGTAAATTTTTTTGTAGATATGTGGGTGGAATTATGATTTCCTATTTAAAAGGAACAATTGAGCATAAATTTGACAGCTATTTTATTATTGAGGTTGGGGGAGTGGGGTATGCGGTTAACGCCTCGCCGAAAACCCTTGGCGAGATTAGGCTTTCTTCTAACGGTGAAATTTACAAGGTTTTTACATATATGAGTGTTAAAGAGGACGGGGTTTCCTTGTTCGGATTTTTAACCTTGGAGGAAATTAATATGTTTAACCTATTGATTACTGTTTCCGGGGTTGGGCCAAAGGGAGCTGTTGCTATTCTTTCCGCTTTGCCGCCTAAGGATTTGATGCTGGCGATTTTAAGCGATGACTATACTACATTAGGCAGAGCGCCGGGGGTAGGAAAAAAGACTGCTATGCGTCTGGCGTTGGAGCTTAAGGACAAAATAAAAACCAAAGATGCAATAGGCGGCGGTTTTGAAGGCTTTGAGGACAGCAAGGCTGCTGTAAGCTCCGGAGAAAAGCAGGACGCTGTTGACGCACTTGTGGCACTGGGCTACTCCAAGGGGGAAGCCTTAAAGGCGGCCTTGGAGGTTTATTTGGACGGAATGGGAACGGCTGATATTGTTAAGGGGGCACTAAAGAAGCTTTCAAAATAAGAAGGTTTAGATTGGAGCAAGGGGTAAAGGGCTAGATTACATATGAAGGCGTTAAAAATTATACTTGCCGTTTATAAATCCAATAAAACAGGCTTGCCTGTAATATTTTAGGATTTGAGCATATGATTTTTTCACAGGATAGAGTAACAGAAATAAAGCTTGCCTATATTGGCGGCGGCTCTAAGGCTTGGGCGTGGGACTTAATGTCCGATTTAAAGCTGGAGGAAAGCCTTGGCGGAACTGTTTATTTATACGACATAGACCATGCTGCGGCAAAGGCTAACGAAATTATTGGAAACAAGCTCCATGAGAATGACAAGGCGTGGAATTATGTATGCGCCGCTTCCTTAGAGGAAGCTTTAACTGGAGCGGATTTTGTAGTAATATCTATACTCCCCGGAACTCTTAAGGAAATGGAATCCGATGTGCATGTGCCGGAGCAATACGGGATTTATCAAGCGGTGGGTGATACGGTAGGGCCTGGGGGTATTGTTCGGGCGATGCGTACTCTGCCCATGTATAAGGTTATTGCAGAGGCAATCAAGGCATACTGCCCAAAGGCATGGGTTATTAACTATACCAATCCTATGACCTTGTGCGTAGCCTATATGTATGAGGTTTTTCCAGAAATCAAGTGCTTTGGCTGCTGTCATGAGGTTTTCGGCACCCAAAAGGTTTTAGCCTACGGCGTTGGCAGGTATTTAGAGGAAGGCAGAGAGGTTTCTCGGGAGGTCATTAAAACCAACGTAATTGGCATTAACCATTTTACATGGATTAACCAGGCTACATATTTGGGAGAAGATATTTTTCCTGTATATGATAAGCTTGTTGAGGAATTTTACGAAACTGGATTATATGGTATCGGAACTAAACCTCTTTCAGCAAAGTATTTCGTTTCCGACAATAGGGTTAAATTTGACCTTTATAAGCGATACGGCATAATTGCTGCGGCTGGAGATAGGCACTTAGCGGAGTTTTGCCCGCCATGGTACATAAAAGATGAGCAAACAGCGGAAAGCTGGGGATTTTTGCTTACCCCTGTAAGCTACAGGTATCAAATGTATGCAGAAAGGCTTGAAAAAAGCAAGCGGCTAATAAGCGGCGAGGAAACTCTTGTGGCAGAGCACTCCGGAGAAGAAGGAGTTAGGCAAATTAAGGCTCTTCTTGGTCTTGGAGATTTTGTAACCAATATAAATATGCCAAATAGAGGGCAGATTCCTAACTTGCCTATAGGTGCAGTAGTGGAGGCCAACGCCTTGTTTACACGAAATAAGGTGGAGCCGATTTTTGCCGGAAGTATTCCAAGTGATGTGAACGCACTAATTCTTCCACATGTTGAGAATCAACAGGCTATAGTGAAAGCCACTGCAGAAAAAAATATGGATATGGTGTTTAAGGCGTTTATAAATTACTCGCTTGTTACTTGCTCAATGAATGAGTGCCGAGAAATGTTTGATTTGATGGTTAGCAATACTCGGCAATACCTGGATTGGTGGTTTTAATAGGAAATACAAAAAAGCTGTAAGCATTTTAAATGCCTGCAGCTTTTTTATTGTTCAAATTATAGAATTATACAAATTAATCCGCCGCTACCCTCGTTAATAATTTTTTGCAGCGTCTCTTGAAGCTTCATTTGGGCTTCCTCCGGCATACGGAACAGCTTGCTTTGTAAGCCGTCCTTTACAAGGTCGTGCATGGACTTGCCAAACATATTAAGCTCCCAAATTTTATTTGGGTCGCCGGACATTTCACTTGTTAAATATGTAATAAGCTCTTCGGCTTGCTTTTGGCTGCCTACTATTGGGGATACCTCTGTTTCAATATCCGCTCTAATCAAATGTAGGCTGGGTGCCTTCGCCTTAATTTTTACGCCGAACTTAGAGCCATGCTTAACGGTGACAGGCTCCTCAAGTGTCATTTCCTCTAAGGACGGAGTAACAATGCCGTAGCCCTTCCTTGCAACATCTTCCAGTGCGTACTTAATTTTGTAATATTCCTTTTTGGCCTCGGCTAAAATCTTGATGGTGGAAATAAGCTCGTATTCGTCCTGTATATCCATGCCTGTGGTCTCGCTTAAAACTTTGTAGAATAGTCCATCGTCAAAATTAATTTCGATTTTTGCCGCGCCTTCCCCAAGCAGAATCTTACTGAGGAATACGTTTTTAACGTGCTCGTTTTCCTCCATAGCGGCAAGGCTATCCTTGATTTCTCTAAGCTTATTGATATTTACTGTTACGGCTTTGATTGAGGAAATAATACTTTGCTTAAGCCAATGGTCAACATGTAGAGGGTCAACCCACTTTGGATAATTAAATCTTAGCTCCCGTACAGGAAATTCGTAAAGGATTTTTTCCATTATTAGATTAATGTCCTCTGCCTTAAGCTGTGCACAGTTAACGGACAACACAGGCACCTTATGCTTTTCCGCAAGGGAAACACGGGTTTCCTCTGTTTCCTTAGAATATGGCTTTGTGCTGTTTAGCAGCATAATAAAAGGCTTGTTCATGGACTTTAGCTCATTTATTACTCTGCTCTCTGCCTCTAGGTAGTCGTCTCTTGGAATATCTGTGATTGTTCCGTCTGTTGTAATAACAATACCAATGGTAGAGTGCTCGGTTATTACCTTCTTTGTGCCTATTTCGGCAGCGTCAACAAAGGGCATTTTGTCCTCGGACCAAGGGGTTGACACCATTCTTGGGCCGTCACCCTCCAAGTATCCGCTTGCCCCGGGAATCAAATAGCCTACACAGTCAATCATTCGCACCTTAAAGCAAATATTTTCGTGAAGCTTTATTTCCACAGCCTCACCGGGCACAAACTTTGGCTCTGTGGTCATTATAGTTTTGCCTGCGGCGCTTTGGGGAAGCTCATCCTTTGTGCGCTCCTTTGTGTAGGAGTTTTCAATGTTGGGAATAACCAATAAATCCATAAACTTCTTTATAAATGTAGATTTTCCCGTTCTTACAGGGCCAACCACCCCTATGTAAATATCCCCGTTTGTTCTCTCCGCTATGTCTTTGTAAAGGTCAAAGCTTTCCATTTTGCTACCTCCTTAAATGTATCCATACATTTATTTATATGCGGAAGCAAACGGATTAGAACATTTCCACTTAAACGTAGTAAAGAGAAATTTATTGGGTGGATTTTACTTTCTTCATTAAAGATATGGCATAAAACAAAACAAAAACAAAGCCGTTGGCAGCAACGACGCTTGCACCGGCCGGCAAATTAAAGGCAAAGGAAAAAACAATACCCACAACAAAGCAAACCACCGAAACAAGCGCAGAGCTTATAATAACTGCCCTAAAGCTCCCAAAAATCCGCATAGAAGTCAACGCGGGAAAAATAATAAGGCTGGAAATAAGCATTGTACCCATAATCCTCATGCCCACAACAATAGTTACCGCCGTTAACAAAGCAATAAGCAGCTTATAAACCTCAACCCTTATTCCAGAAGCTCTTGCAAAATCCTCATCAAAGGTCACCACAAATATTTTGTTATAAAAAAATATATATGAAAGCAGTACAGCAATAGAAATCCCAATGCTCAAAATCAAATCAGCATCACTCATAGCAAAAATACTGCCAAACATGTACCCCAGTACATCTACATTTCCTCCCTTTGCAAGAGAGGTAGCAATTATACCAACGGATAGGGAGCCGGTAGATATTAAAGCAATAGCCGCATCACCTTTTATTTTCCCGTTGTTCCCAAGTCTAAGCAACAAAAAGGCAGCAGCAATAACCACAGGAACAGAAAGGTACAAAGGTGAGAAGCCCAGCGCCATTGCTACGGATAAAGCACCAAAGCCTACATGAGATAGACCATCGCCAATCATGGAATAACGCTTAAGCACTAGCGTAACCCCCAAAAGGGAAGAACAAACAGAAACCAAAACACCCACAATAAGCGCATTTACAATAAATCCGTACAAAACGATTGACGTAATACCCATTAATTACAGCCCCCTAACTGCCTATAGTCAGCAGCACTACCGATAAATTTCATACCAACGCCCATTTGCATAACTTTATGAGCATCTTTTAGCACAGCCTCAATATTGTGAGTAACCATAATTATTGTTATGCCCTTTTCTTTATTAAGTCGCCTTATTATAGAATAAAACTCCTCCGTAATGGTTGGGTCAAGCCCAGCCACAGGCTCATCAAGCACAAGCAGCTTATCTGTTGCACATAAAGCTCTAGCTAGAAGCACTCTCCGCTGCTGACCGCCGGATAGATTTCTAAAGGAGCTATTTTTTTTGTCAGCTATGCCAAAATCAGCTAAGGCACCCTCTGCTCTAGCTTTGTCATACGCAGAATAAAAAGGAAAGCCCCTTTTCTTATTAAGAGTACCCGAGAGCACTACCTCAAAAACACTTGCCGGAAAATCTCCTTGCACATTTGCTTGCTGAGGAAGGTAGCCAACGCCGCCTGTTTTTATTGCCGGACTAAAGCTTATTTCGCCAGAGCTTATAGGCTTAAGCCCAAGAATCCCTTTAATGAGCGTGCTTTTGCCTGAGCCATTTTCTCCAACCACGCAAACATACTCGCCATGATCAATCTCAAAGGAGACATCTCTCACAGCAATTTTATTTTCATAGGCTATGGTAAGGTTTTTTACTTGAAGGGCTTTCATATGATTTCCTTTCTAACAGTACATCTAGCTCGAATTAATTTAAGGCGATTTTTAAATTCTCAAGATTTTTCTTCATTAATGATATATAGGAAACACCGCTATTTAGCTCGTCCTTTGAAACATTATGGCAGGAGTGGAGCAAAAGCGCCTGTGCACCCGTTTCCTTTGCAATAGAATTGGCAATAGACGGTGCTTTCATTTCTTCGTAGAAAATCACAGGGATTTGATTTCTTTTGACCTTTTCTGTAATGGCGGCAACGGTTTTAAGGCTAGGCACAGTTTCCGTAGAGCAAAAATCAAATATTGCATCAGCAGTTATCCCGTACCTATCCAACAAATAATAAAATGCGTTCCTTCCGCCAAAAATCACTTCACGTCTTTTTGCTGCATTAATTACGCTTCTATACTCCCTATCAAGCTCAATAAGCTCATTTTTAAAGCTTTCAAAATTGCTTTTATAAAAATCGCTGTTTATTGAATCCAAATTACATAGCTGTTGGGCAATACCCTCCGCTATGAAAATAACGTTGTTAGGGTCAGTCCAAATGTGAGGGTCATATTGGCTGTGCTCTTCATGCTCCTCGTCCTCTTGGGAATGTTCATCATGCTGCTCCAATTCAACAAGCTTAGCCGCTTCAAGAATATGCAAGCTGTCCTTACTTGCACCGTCAAGTATTTTTTTTGCCCAAGGCTCCATCTCTGCCCCTGTAAATATAAACAGCTCAGATGAATTAATGCTTATAATCTGCTGAGGCGTCGGCTCAAAGGAGTGGCTTTCCACTCCCGGAGGAAGCAAAGCCTCCACTTGTACCCTATCCTTCGCTATCTGCTTAACAAAATCATAATAGGGAAATAAGGTAACAACTACTTTCATTTTCTCGTCAGCTACATTATCCGGCGACAGCTTCTCATTTGCCGAAACCTTACTGCTTAGTAAGGCGCAGCCGGTAAAGGCAAACAGAACCAATACCATACTTAAGAAAAGAAATATTTTTTTTAGCTGCATAAATTTTCCTCCAAAGAACAATTCCATTTTATAAATCCTTAGAAATTTTATTACAATTTTCACAAATACCATAAAAAATGGTTTTAACACTGTTTATTTGAAATTTGTGATTATCCGATATGTGCTTATCAATCTGCTCCACCAAATCACACTCTATATGAAAAAGCTCATTGCACTCATCGCACAGGAAATGATAATGCCTGTGGCACTGTCCTAGGTTGTCGGCTAATTGGAAGCAAGCACCTCTGCCGTCGGCAGAAGGAAACTTTCTTAAGGTGCCTTCCTTGACCAGAGCTTCAAAGTATCGGTAAATGGTAGCCTTCCCAACGCTAACACCGTTGTTCTTTAAATAAAACTGAACTTCCTCGGCATTTATATGCTTATCCCTGTTATCTACCAAAAATTGCATAATAGCGTTTCTTTGGTTTGTATTATACCTTAGCATAGCTTTTCCCCCAAATTGAAATTGAATCTCACTTTCAAATATTTTATCATATAAAATTTCCCAATGCAAATATTTTTGAACGCTACCAAAGAATATTCAAAACGAAAGTTATAATTCAATTAACAATTAGAATGTTTATTGAAAGCATTCAAAAATAATTGTATAATAATGGTTACCTGTGAAATCCTAACAGGAAGCATAAAGCCAAAATACTTATACAAAGGAGTGCGCCCAAATGAAAAAAAAGGTAATTGCAATTGCTCTGTCTGCTTTTTTTACTTTGACAAGCAGTATGCCTATTTACGCAGGTTGGTATGATGCACCTATTGCCAGCTTAAGGCAGATTAATGCTCTAGGCGACCAAACTAACCCTAGTCAGGAAATGACCTTTGAGCAGTTTGCAAGGCTGTTTGTCTTAGCTGCTACCTATGAGCACGGCGAGGAGCCTATTGAGGTACTTAAAAACAGAGGTTTTGTAAATGATTCCGACGGTCTTTCTCCAAGCCAGCCTATTACTAGAAATCATGTGTTGAAAATTGTAATGAGGGGCCTAGGGGTTTACGGCGACGATTATGTTAACAAGGCTGTTGCCGAAGGTATTATCAAAGGCTATCCTGATGGAAAGATTTATGAAAGCAAGACAATTAATCTTGCTGAAGCCAGCCAAATTATTTACAACTACAGAACAAGACTAGAGCAAGGGCTTACCAATGAACCTGTAAAGCTGTACTCCGCAGAAGAATTTTTTAAGCTGCCAGAAAGCACAGGCTATAGTATTACTAAGGACGGAAAGTCTCTTATATACGCCGCTCCTTGGGAAAACAGGCTTAATATTTTCAAAAAGGACATTGCAACTGGCGAGGTTAAGCAAATAACTAAGCTTAAAGAAAGAGGCATTGCCAATTATTTTGTAAAGGGCAATACTATTTTATATTTAAGGGATTTTGGCGGAGATGAAAACTATCATATTTTTAAGTCCGATGAAAACGGCAATGAGATAGATTTAACTCCATATGAAAAAACATTGGCTACTCCATTGGATTTACTTGACGAAGCAAAAATAGAAAATGAGATTCTTATTCAAATGAATAAGGATAATAAACAGGTATTTAGTGTATACAAGCTTAACGTCGTGACAGGGGAAACCACTAAGATAATTGACAACAATGGCTCATTTACAGGATTTTTACCTGATAACAATGGAAAGGTAAGAATCGCTGCCTTTTCCGACGGCACAAATACAGGATATTTTTACAGAGAGACAGAGGAAGACGAATTTAAGCTGGTTGCCACCTATGATTTCCGCCAAGTAGTAAATCCTATAATGTTTGCCGAGGACAACAAAACTGTTTACGCCTTATCAAACATAGATAGAAATACCAGCGCACTTGTAAAGGTTGACCCAGCTACAGGCAAAGAGCTTGAATTAATCTATCAACACCCTAAGGCAGACATACTGGGACTATCTACAGCAAAAAAACCCGGTACCATAGGCGCTGTTTACTACTATACTGATAAAGGTAATTATGTATTTTTTGATGCCGAGGTAGAGAAGCTCTACAAGGAATGCCAAAAGGCACTAGGTACGGATGCTCAAATATCTGTAAGAGGTATGTCTGAGGATTGGACAATGGCGGTTATATCCACATTTAGTGATGTAAATAGAGGCATATCCTACCTATATGACAAAAAAAATGGCAAGCTGGATAAACTCACAGACACAAACAACACCAATTCTCAAGACATGTCCCAAATGATTCCTATCTCCTTTAAAGCAAGAGACGGGCTTGTTATTCATGGATATTTAACTATTCCCAAAAATGCTAAACCTTATAACCTACCACTAGTGGTTAATCCTCACGGCGGCCCATGGGCAAGAGATACATGGGGCTACAATAGTGAGGTTCAATTCCTTGCCAACAGAGGTTATGCTGTATTACAGATTAACTTTAGAGGCTCCACAGGATACGGGAAAAAGTTTCTTGAGGCCAGCTACAAGCAATGGGGCTTAAATATGCAAAACGATATTACCGACGGCGTGGAGTGGACAAAGTCTATTGGACTTGCCGACCCTAAGAGGATTGGTATTTACGGTGCCTCCTACGGCGGCTATGCTACTCTTGCCGGCATTACCTTCACACCGGATTTATACGCTGCGGCTGTAGACTATGTTGGTGTTTCCAACCTGTTTACATTTTTAAATACAATTCCAGCCTACTGGGAAAGTATGAGAGAGCAGCTTTATGTGATGGTAGGACACCCCGAAAATGATAAGGAGCAGTTTACTGCGACATCTCCTGTGTTACACGCAGACAAAATAAAAACACCCCTTCTAATAGCCCAAGGCGCCAATGACCCAAGAGTAAACAAAGCTGAGTCAGACCAAATGGTTCAGGCGCTAAAGGAAAAAGGGGTGGAGGTTGAATATTTAGTTAAGGACAATGAAGGCCACGGCTTTGCAAATTTTGAAAACCAAATCGAATTTTATACAAAAATGGAAAAATTCTTTGCAGAGCATTTAGGTGGACGTTCCAAATAATTTTTGCTATGCCAAAAAGGTATTTATAAAAAATGGGACGAAATAAGCCTCAAAAAAACTTAATAGCGTTATAGAAGCAGAAGCAACCAAAAGGGTCAAAAGGTAGAAATTAAAATTCTTTACCCTTTCTGGTTGTTTTTTGCTGTCCAATGAAAATCTAAGACTGCTGTATACAGTGAAAAATGATGCCGGAACAAAAAACAGCATTTGGGGAAGTACGTAAATAAAAAAAGCGTACACAATGCCAACGTACCCGTAATGCTCAACCAAAATCCCAGCAGCAAAGCCTAGACTTATGCCGTAAATAACCACAATGCCCAGAGAGAAAATTATGCCAACCTCTATAAATCCCAACAGCCATAAAGCAAAAATCGTTCTGCCGTGCTTTATTAAGCCGCCCTTAAAAATTTCAGTTTTTAGAGGATTGGCACTGTCAAAGGAGCCTACATAGCTGTCAAGCGCACCAGTTAAAATGGAAAACTCCGCAAAATGAAGAGCCGCAGCAAAGCCGCAGCCGATTATTACCCCTACAGCAAGGCATAGGGATAGTGTTATTAAAATGATTTTTTTGTTTGAGGATTTGTTAAGCATTTGTACTCACCTAATTCTTTTTTTAATTAATGTAAAAAATAATATGGCTTGACCAACTATTATATTTAATATATATTCCTAGCTTCATTAATACAGAATAAAAATTTATTTGAACCTTTCATATGAATGTTGTAAATAAATTACAACAATGCTATAATTTATGTACCTAGGGGGCTGCTTGAGAATTAGTTGTACACATTTTCAGAATCCTACACGATTCAAGTAGGTTTCTGAAAATGTATTGTACAATTTATTTTTAAGTAGTCCCTGCCTATCATTTTGTAAGGGAGTAAACGCCGTGGACTATTTAAAACAGAAGCTTATTGCTGCTATAATTTTTGTTTTAGCCGTAGTCATTGCTGGCGTTTTTTATTTTTCGCAGCAGAAAAGGGTAGTGCCTGTTTCTGCTGGGAGCGTTGCTGCTGCTAAGAGCGAGAGTATTTGGGAGGAAGAAAAGCCCACTGAAACTGAACCGCCAAGCAAGGCCGTAGAAAAAAATGAATCAGAAGATGAAGCGGAAGAAGAACCCCTCGAACGAAATATTAAGGTATACATTGTTGGAGCAGTAGTTAACCCCGGGGTTTATGAGGTTAAGGAAAATTCACGGATCGTAGATGTGCTAAACCTAGCAGGAGGGGAGACTGAGCAAGCTGATCTTGAAAAGGTTAACCTTGCACTACACGTTCTTGATGAGCAGCAAATTTATATCCCCAAAAAGGGTGAAGTCCCACCGCCTACACCATCTGTACCACCAACGGCTACTCCGGTAAAAAACTCCACCGAGCCAAAAAATACACCCGAGGTAAAAATCACTCCCAAACCAAAGGACGATGGTAAAGTAAATATAAACACAGCAACAGCGGAGGAGCTTAAAACTTTAAAGGGCATAGGTGACGTTCTGGCTGATTCTATAATTAAATACAGGGAAGAAAACGATGGTTTTAGCTCCATAGATGAAATAATGCAGGTTAACCGTATAGGCCAAAAGACCTTTGAGCAAATTATGGACAATATAAAGGTAGATTAAATATTTATTAGTAAGGGTGAGTTAGATGGCATACAGGGTATTAGTGGTTGATGATGAGAAGCTTATTGTAAAGGGCATCAAATTTTCGCTGGAGCAGGACGAAATGAAGATAGATACTGCTTTCGACGGAGAAGAGGCAATAAAGCTGGCAACCTCTAACGACTATAATTTAATTGTACTGGACGTTATGCTGCCGAAGATAGACGGACTTTCTGTTTTAAGACAAATAAGAGAGTTCAGCCAAGTGCCAATCATTATGGTTACGGCAAAGGGCGAGGATATGGATAAGATTATGGGTTTGGAATATGGGGCAGATGACTATATTACAAAGCCATTTAATATATTGGAGCTTAAAGCACGAATCAAAGCTATACTTAGAAGAAGCGTGAGAAAAGTAGAGGTAGTTGAAACGGAGCAGAAAAATGTTTTGCAGGTGAGAGGGCTGGAGCTTGCTCTTGAAGGCCGCAGAGTGTTTATTTACGGTAAAGAGGTTAACCTGACAGCCAAGGAATTCGATATGCTGCTGCTTTTTATGGAAAACCCCGGGAGGGTTTATCCAAGGGATACACTGCTTAGAACCGTTTGGGGCTACGACTACCCCGGCGACGAAAGAACAGTGGACGTACACGTAAGGCGTCTTAGAGAAAAAATCGAGGAGAACCCAAGCGACCCTAAGTATATTCATACAAAGTGGGGAGTTGGTTACTATTTCAGCTAAGAAGGAAATGAAAATAAGCTGGTTCCACTCTCTTAAGTTTAAGATTGTGGTTTCATATATATTTGTAAGCTTTGTACCTATGCTGTTTTTTTTTAATACGATGCTTGTGTCCATGGAGGACTACTACAGCGCCGACCGCCAAAAAAAGATGCTGACCACGGCAAATATTTTCGCCGGTACAATCTCTCGAGGGAATTTTCTGCTGGACGAATCCAAGCAGGAGTTTTTTCATTTGGAGGTGGGGCTAAAAAGCAAGGAAGGGCCGTACAGAATTTTGGTGCTTGACCAGCGTGGGGTGGTGGTTGCCGATTCATATAAGATTGAGGTAGGCACAATGCTTCTTGTACCAGAGGTTATTGAAGCCTTCCAGAAAAATAATGCCGTTAAAATCCACGGTAAGGAAAAAACCGTATATGCTGCCTCAACTATTTTAAATGAGGCCTCAGAAAAAATCGGTGCAGTTCTGCTTATTCAGCCTATAGATGATATTTATGTTGCAATATCAGAAATCGAGCGCAAGCTTATTTTGTTTTCGGTGCTTATTACTTGCATACTGGGCGTGCTGCTGTTTTTTATGTCCCAGCTTTTGATTGACCCGTTAAATAATATTTTGAAAATCGTACAGAAAATGTCCGAGGGGCATTTGCACCAAAGAATTACTGTAAAGGGCAGAGATGAGTTTTCCGCTCTTGGGCAGGCGTTTAACAATATGACGGAAAAGCTGGAGCAGGTTGAAAAAACCAGAGAAGAATTTGTATCTAACGTTTCTCATGAGTTAAAAACGCCCCTAAGCTCTATGAAAGTGCTGTCGGAGTCTATTCTTTTTCAGGAGGACGTCCCAACGGCTACCTACAGGGAGTTTTTACAGGATATAAACTCTGAAATTGACAGAATGACTACTATAGTAATAGACCTTTTGAATTTGGTGAAGCTTGACCAGGTTGAAAACTCCTTAAATATTCGCCAGACAGATTTGAATAAAATGGTGGAGGATATTTTGAAGCGGCTTTCGCCTTTGGCTGCTCAGAAAAATATTGATTTGATTTTTGATGAGGTAAGAAAGGTTTCTATTGAAGCAGACCAGGTCAAGCTTTCTCTTGCCTTCTCAAACCTTATTGAAAACGGAATTAAATACACCCAAGACGAAGGCACGGTGAAGGTAACTATAGATGCCGACCACCAAAACGCCTTTATTACGGTGTCTGACACAGGCATTGGCATTAACGAGGACGAACAAAGTAAAATCTTTAACAGGTTTTACCGAGTGGATAAAACAAGAGACAGGGAAACTGGAGGCACAGGTCTTGGGCTTTCAATTACCCAAAAAACAGTTCTGCTGCACAATGGCAGTATACGAGTTTCCAGCAAGGAAAACTCAGGGACTACTTTTATAGTAAGGCTGCCTATTCATCGTCCTCTCCCAAGAAGCTAGGCGATGGTTTCAAAATTAGTGGAACACATTTCCAGGATCCCACAAGGTTCAAGTGGGTTTCTGAAAGCGTAATGTGACACTTATTTCTGAAAAATCACCAGAGCTAGAGACATGGCAGATAGAAACGAGGGATTCCTTTATTGAATAAAATCAATTTGAAGTCATTTAATATAAAAAAAATAGCTTTGGCTATTTTAGTGATTTTGGCTTTGGGCGTTACAGCCTTTGTAATTACTATGTTTTTGCCTAAAAAAGAAGTAAATCCAAATAAAATGAAGGTTAACCTTTATTTTCTTAATCCCTTGACCAATACGTTGGAAATAGAGGAGCGGTATGTGGATAAAAGGGATAACCCGGAGGTAGCCACAGAGGTTTTGCGGTTGATGTATGAAGGCCCCAAAAATAAAAAGCTGTCCAAAACACTTTTGAGTAATGTACAGCTTATTTTAGGGCAAATTGTTGCACCGCCGGATAATTCCATTGACGATATTTCTGTGCTGGATATCGAATTTTCAAAGGAATATCTTTTAATGACTCCAATAGAGGAGCAGTTTTTCCGCTCTGCATTGGTGTGGACTATGACAGACCTGTCATTTATTGACCAAGTGCATATTTATGTTGACGGGCAAGAGCTGCTTAGAACAGACGGTCAGCCTCTGGGACTGCTTTCTAGGGATAATGTAATTCTAAATCCATTGGTATCCTTTGGTAAGCTTGAAACGCAAAAGGCTGTGCTGTATTTCAGTGACAGTCTGTCACAAAGTCTTGTTCCAGAGGAGAGGGTGATTGAATTTCCCGAGGGTTTTGTAGAGAAGTATGTTGTGGAGCAGCTTATTGCCGGGCCTAAGGTTGAGGGACTGCTGCCTACTGTACCCGGAGAAACAAAGGTATTGGGTGTAGAGACAGAAGAAGGGATTTGCTACTTAAATCTTAACAAGGATTTTTTAAACAAGCACACAGGTGGAGCTGCTGCTGAGAGACTCACTGTGTATTCCATAGTAAACTCTCTATGTCAGCTTAATAACATAAAGCGTGTTCAGTTTCTTATTGAGTCGGAAAAGATAAATACATTCAAAGGTACCTTTGACCTTTCTAACACAGTTGAGCCAAATTTAGACATTGTAAAGAAATAAACGAAAAAGTAGTGATGATTTTGAAGCGGCCTCTGCCTTTCGTGCTTTGCTTTTTATGTGCCGGCATATTAATAGGACAATACTTATTCTCTATAGTTGGTATTGTCCTTTTTTTTGCCCTTGCATTTTTGATTTGCCTATATATTTTTGTAAAGGATAGGTATGCTCCTATTTTTGCAACGCTGATTTTTTCTGTACTTGCTGTTTTTCTTACACGAAACTCCCTTCTTCCAAAAAGTCTTGCAGTGGAAGGGTTGGTTAATCAGACTGTTGCTGTTACAGGTAAGGTGGCTGATGTTGGGTATACAAGGTCAGGGTATTTAAAAATAATTCTAAGCACCAGTCAATTTGAGGGCAGGGAAAAAATTCCGGCTAAGATGAGAATTATTGCATATTTACGTCCTAATGACAGTGTAAGGGTAGGGGAGACAGTCGCACTAAGAGGCAACCTTCTTCCGCTGGAGAAAAAAAGAACCCACGGGGGGTATGATGAGTTTAGCTATTTGCGTTCGAGAAAAGTAGAATATAAAATGCTGCCAAATGAAGTAGAGTTAATCCATACAGCCAAGGAAAGCCTACATCATGAAATAAAATATATATTTTCTAGCATTTTTGATGAAACCCTTCCAATAGAGGAGGCTGGTATAGCTAAGGCAGTAATTTTAGGGGACAGATCTACCATTGGCAATGAAACAAAGGATTTGTATAAGGATTCTGGGATTTATCATCTGCTGGCTATATCTGGGCTGCATATTTCTATTTTGGCATTAGCTTTAAGCCGGATTTTTAATGTTCTTCTAAATGAAAGGGCATCGGCTTTAGTGGTTTTAGCTATTTTATGTGTGTACTGTATTTTTACCGGCAGTAGTGTTTCTACTGTGAGAGCTGTGGTAATGTTTGGGGTATACGCCTTTGGCTTGCTGCTTTTTAAGGAGTCCGACCTTATAAGCTCAACGGCTTTTGCATGTATAATGCTTTTGCTGTATGAGCCGCTTTATTTGTTTGACGTGGGCTTTCAGCTTTCCTTTTCCTCTGTTTTTGGCATAGCCTATATATCGGAGTCTCTTAGCCGCTTTGTTTCCGGTTTAATAAAAAAGGAGATCAAACAAGGCTCTGTTCTTGAAACGACTGTATCCACGGCATCGGTGCTTTTAGGAAACAGCCCTGTGGTTTGCGCCTATACATATTTTTTTACGCCGTATGCTTTGCTGGCAAATATTATTATTTTGCCTACGGCAAGTGTTATTGTAGCCTTTGGAGCGCTGGTGTGCTTTGTGGGTAGCATTAATTCACAGCTTCCCTTTGTTTTTTCTAAGGTGATTTTTTATATGCTGGGAGCCTATAAGCTTATAGCGCAGTTATTCGTATCCCTAGCTTTCTCGAAAATTTTAACGGGTAGGCCACCGATTTTATTTTTTATTGCTTATTATGTATTGGTGGGAGCATTTGTTTATTGGCAAAGCTCGGGCAACACCAAGGTAGGCTTTAAGCGAAAGTGCTTTTTCTTGGCGTTAGCAGGTTTTTTGGGATTAATGTCTGTAAGTGCTATTTTGCCTAAGCCTTTTGAGCTTGGGGTGCTGGACGGCTCTGGGCAGCGTTCCTTTGTAATTACTAAAGGGGGTAGCGCTACATTAATTAATTTAGGCGATGAAGATTATATTAATAATGTAGATGTATATTTAAATTATAGGGGAATAAATAAGATAGACTGCTTAATTTTTACCGACCTAAATGCCGTATATATGCAAAGTGCTTTGGAGCTTGTTGAAAAGCGAAATATAGAAAAAATATATGTAGCGGCGGATATTGACGAGGGGCACAAAAATTATACTGTATTGAATTTTCTTGCGGAAAAGTATAAAATTACACTTGAAAAAATTGATGAGGGGAGCAGTATTTTCCCTTCAAATGACTTTGAGCTTAGGGCTAATAGAGAAAATAAGGATTTATTTGTTTCTGTCATACACAAAGGCAATACCATTGACCTAAACAAAAAAATATTTTACAATCTTGGCCAACCAGACATAGCCCTAGAAAAAAATGGTACTGTAATATTAAGGCTGTCTGGTGAAAAAATATACATTAAGAAGATGATTGAATGAAGATGATAAAATGAAGGAACTAAAAAATCATATAAAAAACAAGGATTATAAAACAACCTATCTGTTTTATGGAGAAGAAAGCTATTTAATAAAAACCTATAAGGACATAGTTATAAAAAAAGCACTAGACGGGGCAGACTTAAATATGAATGTAGATTATTTCGAGGGAAAGAGCTGCTCCGTAGACAAAATAATAGATGCATGTCAAACCATGCCCTTTTTTTCGGAAAAGCGGCTAGTGATATTGCAGGATACAAAGCTATTAGTAACAGGCCGCAAGGACGATGCCGAGCGTATGGCAAATTTTATAAAGGATATACCGCCCTCAACAATACTTATTTTTGATGAAGCAGAAATCGATAAAAGGGGAAAGCTATATAAAAAGATAAATGAGCTTGGACGATGTGTAGAGTTTAAGCCGCTTACTGAAAGCGAGCTTATACGCTGGGTAAAAAAAATATTCAATGAGCGTGGTAAAGATATTTCCGGGCAGGAGATAATGTATTTTTTAGGTACAATAGAGGATAGCATGGAGGCAATCTTAAACGAAGCTGAGAAGCTTGCCTCTTATACAGGGAGCAGAGCAGTAATTACAAAACAGGACATAGACGATATTTGCAGCAAGTCCCTTAACAGCAGAATATTTGAAATGATTGACGCAATAGGTATGAAAAACTCAGCCAAGGCAATGGAAATATACTCAAACCTGTTGCTCCTAAAGGAACAGCCGATTATGATACTGTCCTTGATTGCTAGGCAGTTTCGGCTTATGTACAAGTCGCTGGTTTTGTCTAAGGAGGGCAAGTCGGCGGATGAAGCGGCTAGGGCGTTAAACGAAAAGTCCTTTGTAATAAAAAAATGCCTTGAGCAAGGAAGAAATTTTTCCCAAGGGGCTTTGAAGAAAGCCGTTGATGATTGCCTAAAGGCCGACATAGGCATAAAAACTGGGAAGATTGGGGACAAGCTTGCAGTTGAGGTATTGATACTAACTTATTGTATTGCTTAAAAGGTTTAATAGAGGGCTTTAATAGGATGCTTTAATAGGAAGATTAATTTTTATTGATTCTCTTTAATTTGCAAAATTTCTTGAAAGTGGTATAATATTACAAACTTTGGCCTTGTGATAACGGTAAAAAAGCCTTGCTTCCAATACCAAATACTTTGCCAAAACTTAATGGGAGGTACACAAATGATATGCAAGAATTGCAAAACGGCAGTGTTTGAGTCCGATACTGTTTGCAAAACGTGCGGTAAGAGTCTAAAGAAAAGTAATTATAAGCTGGCAATAGGGGTATTAGCTGGGGTTTTGGTTATTTCCGCTGCGCTTTATGGGTTTAGGGATAAGCTGTTTGAGCCTGGACGGCACGAGCCTTTTGTTAGTGAGGGGCCAGCCCCAAATACCACTGATGTACCTGTTAAGCCTCCAACCCCTAAGGACGGTGAGCTTATTGCACAATCCGAGCCGCCTACTCCTGTGGCAGAAAAGGTGATTACCAAGACGGAGGAAGAAGTTAAGGCAATGCTTGAAAATTTGGTAGAAGCTGTAAGCTTCTATTATGATAAATACCGTGAACAGACTGTTTTTTTGACCAAAAGAGGTTATTTATATGACTTTCCGGCAGAAGCCTATGTTACGGTAAGCGACCTTTTTCAGGTTACTACACCGGCAGACCCTTTGTATGAAAAGGAAAATGTGCTGTTTTTCTATCTTAAGCGCAAGGATTTAGGCAGTACCCCACTTAAAGCGACTGATGGCAATGTTGACGATGACAAGCTGGAAATTTTTGCTGGTGTTGAGGTACATGACGGTTATTATCTTATATCAGCAGACAAGCAGGGTGGGATAATATCTCGGGAAGCCTTAAGCAGTATTTTAGAAAAATATAATTATGATTTTGGGGAAATAATACGGTATAGCGAAAACAGCGAGGAATATGCCGATGCTCTTAAGGCTGTTGGCGACTTTACAAACAGCAAGGCAGAGTATGATGTACGCTACTTAGCCGGGGACAACAGGTATTCATACCTAGCTGTATCAGAAAAGGGCAAGGAATCCGCTATTACCCAATACATCTTAATGCAAGGAAAAAACACATGGACTGTAGTGCTAAATGGCTTTGACAGCGAGTTTAAGTATAAGGAGTTAATTAACTCCGCATATCCAGATTTGAACTTTGCTATGCTGCCTAAGTTTAATTTGTACTACTCCTTGAAATTTATGAAGTCGGAGTTTAAGCCTGTTTTTGATGCTATGAAGAAGGACGGCTATGTTTCGGAGTCTAACGGGCCTGTTGTATTTTCCTCGGGTACGAGCGAGTTTGTGTATGTAGAGTATAAGGACGGAGCGAAATTCGTTGGAAATTTACAGGAGGGTACATGGATTATGTATCCTGTAAGGGATTATAAGGAGGCAGAGCTTCTTTTACAAAGCCTTTCACATTCACCGCCTTTGCATATAATCCGCCAAAGCTAATGGAGGTTTAGATGATTTATAAAAGAAACAGCTTATTAATTGTTTCATTAGTTATCTTAGTGGGGATAGTGGCAATAGCTGGAATTTACGCCTTTGCCTTGTACAAGGATGCCGGCAGACCAAAGCACTTTAGGCTTGAAACGGAGGCACGGGCTACCCTGCTGTATGAAGATGTGGTAAACAGGGATTATAAGGAGGATTATCCTCCAACCGTCGAAGAGGTTATGGAGCTGTACAGCAAGGGTTATGAGCTGATTTACGGCAACATGATAATTGACGAGGAGGTTTTTAACAGCGTGGTTGAAGCCCAGAGAAAGCTTTACACAAAAGAGCTTTTGGCTGAAAATTCCTACGACGACCAGCTGGTAAATCTAAGCTCGGGGCTTGAAAAGCTTAGTGAGCTTAACGTTATATGTCAGAAATTTGAGTGTAAGGCTCCTATTTACGACCCCACGGACAATACCTACTGCATGGTACGGGTCATTGAGTATTTCAGCAACGGGGAAAAGATTTATTTTAATTACTACCTTATAAAGGACAGGGATTCAAACCGTTGGGCCATAAACAGCTGGGAATGGACTAACGATGCTTTTGTGCCTATAACCGAAATTCCTTCGTAATTTTGTGCAAAAATACAAAGCCATTGCTTTGTTGGTTAAAAAAGCTCTCGCATACTGATGTGAGAGCTTTTTTTGTACAAAATATTATTTTTAGTACAAAAAGAATTCCTTATTGACAAAAGCGTTACAAAGATTTTATAATGACAACGTAGGACATTTAACAAATAGGAGAAGACAATGAATAAAATTACTATGGTTAAGGTTGCCGAGCTTTGCGGTGTTTCCCTAAAAACTGTTTCGAGAGTAATTAATCAGCCCCAGCAGGTTAGTGAGGCTACTAGAAATAGAGTTCAGCAGGCAATGGCTTCCATGGGCTATCAGGTTAATTTGCTGGCAAAGGGACTAAAGCAAAGCCGGACCAATATAATAGTAGTTTTTTTAGACAGACACGACGGCGAATATCTAAACGCCTGGAGAAACTGTATGCTTAGGCATTTGTTTGACTATGCCAGAGAGATGGGCTTAAAAACAGTGGTTTCTCCGTCTAATGCCAAAAGCTACAAAACAGATGAGACGGACGGTTTTAACCTGTTATCCAGCGGTATAGCTGATGGAGCGATTTTGCTGGAATATTTGGATAGTGACAGTAGAGTTCAGTATCTTGAGGAATCCAATATTCCATATGTAATACTGGGGCAGCCTAGAGCTGCAAATGTGAGCGCCGTAAGCATGGATCACTTTGACGCAGGGTGGAAGGGGGGCAACTACCTTCAAAGCAGAGGCTATAAGAATATTTTCTTCCTTACTGCAGAACAGCAGGTTATTTCCACGGAGCTTAAAGAAATGGGTTTTTTGAGTGCACTAAAGGAAAGCGAAAGCAGGGGTACAGTTATTTATGGAGCTGAAAGCTTCCAAAAGGCATATTTGGCAGCAAAGCAAATTTTGGAGGAGCAAAACCCAGACTGTTTTTTTGTTTCCGGTGACGAGGGCGCTTTAGGGGTATACAAAGCCGTTCAAGAGAGGTCGTTGAAAATTCCACAGGACATTGGAGTTTTAAGTATAACAAACCTTCCCAGCAACGAATTTCTATGGCCGCCACTATCATCCCTCTGTCAAGACTTTGCCCTAATAGCAAAGGAATGTATAACCATGCTGGACAGCCTTCTTAAAAAGGAAGAAAAACCGGAGGGAGAAGAAGCTTCTTGTACTCTTATTCCATCAAAGATTATTGAGCGTGGTTCCACGTAAATATAGAAAGAAATTTTTTAGGAGGATATTAAATGAAGAAATTAGTAGCAACACAGCCTAGGGTAGCAGAGCTTAAGGAGTACCAAGACAATCCAATTAAATCTAATGAGGTTAAGGTGAAGGTGGAATTTGCTTCCCCAAAGCATGGGACGGAGCTTGCAGATTTTCGTGGGACTACGCCATTTATTGACGGGAAGTTTGACGACGAGTGGAAGATTTTTAAGGAAAGAGAGCCGGAGGAGGCTAGAGGGATTGTTTTCGGTGACCTTCCTCTTGGAAATATGTTCGTAGGAACAATTATTGAGGTTGGTGCAGAGGTTACAGACTATAAGCTTGGTGACAGGGTATGCTCATATGGGCCAATTAAGGAAACGCAAATAGTTAACGCCGTTAACAACTATAAGCTTAGAATAATAAAAGAAGGCGCTTCTGCAAAAAATGCCGTATATTACGATCCGGCGCAGTTTGCTCTAGGGGGGATTCGTGATGCAAACGTAAGAGCCGGTGACAACGTGGTTGTTATAGGCTTGGGGGCTATTGGACAAATTGCTATTCAGTTAGCCAAAAAAGCCGGGGCTTCTATTGTAATCGGCATCGACCCTATTGAAAAAAGATGCGAAATTGCCAAAAGACATGGCGCAGACTACTGCCTTGACCCAACAGCATGTGATGCCGGACTGGAAATTAAGCGGCTGACAGATAAGCTGGGGGCTGATGCCATATTAGAAACAAGCGGAAACCTTCAAGCGCTACAGTCTGCATTAAAAGGTCTTGCCTATGGTGGAACAATAGCTTACCTTGCCTTTCCAAAGCCATTTCCGGCTGGTTTGTGGCTAGGGCAGGAAGCTCACTACAACTATGGCAAAATTATTTTTTCAAGAGCCTGCAGTGAACCAAACCCTGAATATCCACGCTGGAACAGAAAACGTATTGAAAATGTTGTATGGGATATGCTTATGAACGGGTATCTGGATTGTGAGGAGCTAATCGACCCTGTTATTAGCTTTAAGGACGCAGCCGAGGGGTTTTGTGAGTATGTAGACAGGAAGCCGGAATTAAGCATTAAGCTTGGAATTGAGTTTGGAGGGGAAAATTAATGAAGCTTGGAACACAGGACAAGGAGTTTTTTCCGAAGGAGTTAGTGGAGAAGTTTAAATTTGTTAAAGATTTAGGATTTGACTGCTATGAAATAGACGGGAAGGTACTGGCTGAAAATACACAGGAGGTTAAAAAAGCTGTGGAGTTATCCGGGCTTACGGTTTCTTCCGCATGTGGTGGCTATAGAGGCTGGATTGGAGATTTTATTGAAGAGAAGCGTTTGAACGGGGTAGAGGATTTAAAGGCTATTATCCGTGCTATAAGCGAGGTTGGTGGTACAGGAGTGGTTGTGCCTGCCGCATGGGGAATGTTTACCTTCCGCTTGCCGCCAATGGTTTCCCCGAGAAGTCATGAAGGTGACGTTGCGGCCATACTATCCTCTTTGCAGGCACTTGAGCCTGTCGCTAAGGAATGCGGCGTTTATATATACCTAGAGCCGCTTAACAGGTATCAAGACCATATGCTTAATACCACAAAGGACGGGGTAGATATTATTGAGAAGGGCGGCTTCTCTATGGTAAAGATAACAGGAGATTTTTACCACATGTCCATAGAGGAGGATGACATATCCGAAACCTTTAATAAATATAAAAACCATATAGGGCATATACACATAGCAGAAAACCACCGCTACCAGCCAGGAACAGGTAGCATTGACTTTAAGCGGCACATTAATACCTTAAAAGAGATAGGGTATACAGGGGCTGTTGTCAACGAAGGCAGAATACGTGGAGAGGAACCGCTAAAGGAGTACGTTAAATCCATTGCTTATATGAAGCAATTTATTTAGAGTGATTGCTCGTAGTGAGTGAAATTAAGGAAGGTGAGCAATGAGCAGAATTAAAGTAGCTTTAATAGGCACTGGGCAAATTGCTAGTAAAATACATATTTTTTCGCTAAAGGCGTTACAGGAAGTGGAGGTTGTAGCCGCTTGTGATACAAGCGGTACTCTTGCCGAAAGCTTTGCGGCTGACTTTGGGATCGAAAAGCATTTTTCAAGCCACTTGGAAATGCTAGATGCGGTAAAGCCTGACGCTGTAATAATCAGCGTACCTAATAAATATCATGCCGACATTACATGCGACGCTTTAAACAGTGGTTGCCATGTTTACTGCGAAAAGCCCCCGGCAATTTCTGCCCAAGAAGCGGAGCTTATGCATAATACAGCTGATAAAGCAGGGAAGCTGTTAACCTACGGCTTTCATCACAGGCATGGCAGCAACGTAAGCTTTTTTAAATCAAAGGTTGACAACGGTGATTTCGGAGAGCTTTACCATGCTAAGGCGCAATGGCTAAGGCGGCGTGGTATTCCCGGCTGGGGTTCGTTTACCAATAAGGAGATTCAAGGGGGTGGGGCGCTTATTGATATTGGTTGCCATATGCTTGACTTGGCGGCTTACCTATTGGGGTATCCATCAGTAGACTACGTATGTGCCTCTGCCCACGACAAAATTGGCAAGCAAGGCGGCGTAGGTTTAATGGGAAGCTGGGATTCGGAAAAATTTACAGTGGAGGACTGCCTGTTTGGGCTAATACGATTTAAAAACGGAGCCACGCTGCAACTAGATACCTCATTTGCCTTAAACATGAAGTCTAAGGATATAAAGAACGTACAGCTTTTTGGCAGCAAGCTTGGAGGCAGCTTGTTTCCACCTGAAATATATTTTGAGGAGCATGGTCAGATAATTGACGGAGAGCTGCCCTTTGTGGTAGCGGAAAACCTTCATCAGCTTGCTATGAGTAATTTTATTAAAGCCTGCATTGGAAAAGAGGAGCTTCTTGTTACATCAGAGCAAGGGCTTTATGTACAGAAGCTTGTTAGCGCTCTCTATGAGTCGGCTCAACATGGCAAGCCATACTTTTTTGAAAGATGATTTGAGGGGGTAAGGATATTAGCTTTAGTTACTTAAGTGCCGACTTTGCACAAAAAATCGCAGACAGAATCATGAGAATTATCCCTCATAATATAAATATTATGGACGATAGAGGCATTATTATTGCCAGCGGAGATAAAAGCCGCTTAGGCACCGTGCATCAGGGCGCCCTTAAGGCTTTAAAAATGGGAGAGCCGTATGTAATATACGAGGACACCAAAACAGAGCGTAAGGGCATCAACTTGCCTATTGTGTACAACCAAAACTTACTTGGGGTAATAGGCATAAGCGGTAACGTAGATGAGGTAATGCAAATAGGTCAGATTGTGGTTGTGGCGGCGCAGCTTATGATTGAAAATCAAGCACTTGACGATATGGCGGCTATAAAAGAAAGCAGGCTAAAGGATTTCTTGTACGAATGGATTGCTTTGGAAAACGACGACTATTCGGAGGAATTTCTTGGTCATGCTGGATATTTCGGCATAGACTTATCCGTACCAAGGACAGCAGTAATAATAACCTGCAATCGCATACGCTATAGCGTAGCCGACTCCATAAAGAAGCTTCTAACCCCAAAGGAGTATATTGTCAGGCATTACATGGAAAATATTGTTATACTACTCCAGACTCACAATACTCTTGATGAAAGAATGGAAAAAATCATGGGGCTTAGCAAGGACTTTTTGGCTTGCTATATTGGAGAGTCC
>CAYWBF010000001.1:0-29269 GCA_964456085.1 uncultured Eubacteriales bacterium | reverse complement strand
GCACAGGAAGCTGGTCTTGTTGGTATAAGCAACAGTGCTTCTTCACCATTGTTTGGCAGTACCATGCTTGGAGATAAGCAGTTCACCTTATCCATGTGGAACACAACCATGGGTTCTGTTATTGCTGAAAAGGCATTCAAGAAAGACGGCTTTAAAACCTGTTTAGTTATAACCGATGACTTCATTGATTATACAAAAAGCCTTTCCCGCTACTTTGTAGAGTCTTTCCAACATTACGGCGGCACAATATTGCGTGAAGATATTTTCAGTCAAGGTAAAGTAGACACCGCCGCACTGATTGCCCACTACAAATCGTTGCCAGAAACACCAGACTTTATATACATAAGCTCCTATATGCCAGACCTTGGCACAATTATCAAGGAATTTCGCACAGCTGGGATAGACTTGCCTATCTATGGCGGTGACGCATATGATGACCCCGCCTTGTTCGAGTTACTGGGCGAAACATTCGGCGACAATATAGTATGGGATTCACACAGCTATTGCAGTGAAGAAGCCGTACCAGGGTTTACCAAATACAACGAACAGTATAAAGCCATGTTCGGTTCAGACGTAGATGCCCCTTGGTCTATGGCAGGATATGACGTTGTTATGGTACTTGCCGAAGCTATGCGTAAAACAAACAGCACCGATGGCGCAAAAATTGCTAAATATATGGAAGATACCACATTCGACAAGCTGCTGACAGGTAAATTGGATTGGTCGGATGCAGCAAGCGGTCATGAACCAAACAAAGCAGCAGCCGTGATTAAGCTTGTTAAAGGCAAGCCTGTATTTGTTGAATGGTCTACACCTGAATATCTGCCTCGCCCATAAGGATTTAGACTAATACAAGCGTGTTCTATTTATACTGCGTAAGGCATGAAGCACCTCTATACCGCATAAGGCATTAAAATGCCTTATGCGGTATATGTTCTATTGATAGAACACGCTTTCTCTTTTGGAGTGATACAATATGGAAAATAAATCTACCCTTACCGTTACAGAACTGGGTAAAACCTTTGGCAGTTTAAAAGCCGTGGACGGTGTAAACTTTAAGCTTGAAACAGGTGAAATACTCGGCCTCATTGGGCCTAACGGTTCTGGAAAGACTACAACGATTAACATTATTACAGGAATGATCCCCAAAGATAGGGGGCATGTGATGATTGACAGCCACAACATCAGTGAAATGACCGGTTATCAAGTGCCCCGCTATGGCTTAGTACGTACATATCAAACAATCCGTCTTTTTAAGAATTTAAGCTGCTTAGAAAATGCAATTGTTGGCGCAATCGGAGTGGGCATTAACCGCAAAAAAGCTACACAGCTTGCCGAGGGGCTTTTAGAAGAGTTAGGGTTAGGCGATAAAATGCATATGTCTGCCCAAGGTTTGACCTTTCGTGACCAGCGCTTGCTGGAGATTGCACGGGCATTGTCTGCCCAACCGAAGTTTCTGCTTTTGGACGAGCCGGCTGCCGGACTAAATGAACTGGAAACAGATGAAATGCTGTCTCTGCTTAAACCCATGCCGGAAAAGAAGCAGATAGGAATACTTATTGTTGATCATGACATGCGGTTAATTATGAACCTTTGTAACCGTTTGCATGTGTTAAGTTATGGAAAAACCATCGCCGAAGGTCTTCCCGAGGAAGTGCGGAAAGACCCTGAGGTAATTATAGCATATTTGGGGAGTGCTGCGTCATGAGTAACAACGGAAATACTCCCGAAAGGGCTTTGGAGAATTCAGCTGGTAAAACAATTCTGCAAGTATCAGACCTTTATGTTGCATATGGCTCTGTGTTGGCATTGCACGGAGTTTCGCTTGAAGTCCGTGAGGGCGAACTGGTTAGCATCTGCGGTGTAAACGGTGCAGGGAAATCTACTGTTCTAAGAGCTATTTCGGGAGTGCTTAAGCCCCAATCAGGAAGTATTCGCTTCAAAGATAAGGATGTAACGGGCAAAAAACCTGAGCAACTGCATAAGCTTGGTATGGCACTTGTGCCGGAAGGACGGGAAATATTTCCGTCTCTTACAGTGGCAGAAAACTTGCGCATTGGTGCTTTCGGCCGTTATCAGCCGCAACGTTTTGCCGCCGATTTGGAGGATTTTTTCACCCTCTTTCCAATTCTTAAAGCCCGCTACAACCAACCCGGAGGCTTACTCTCCGGCGGGGAACAGCAAATGCTTGCCATTGCCCGCGGGCTTATTTCCCACCCGGATTTACTGATGTTGGACGAGCCGTCACTGGGGCTATCACCTGCCCGTGTAGATCAGATATTCGAGCTTATAATAGAGCTTAAATCCAGAGGCATTACCATTCTGCTTGTAGAGCAAAACGCCGAAAGAGCGTTGAAAATTGCCGACCGTGCATATCTTTTTTCTACTGGAACAGTGGAATTTGCAGGGCGCCCACAGGATATGGCAGACACTATAGACATTACAGCGGTGTATCTTGGCGGCAAAAAAGGAGGCGATATATAAATGAGTGCACATATTACATTTGAGTTTTTAATAAACGTGTTAAGTATGGGCAGTTTGTATGCGCTTATTGCATTGGGGTTGTTATTTGTTTTTGGTATATGCAAACTTGTTAACTTTGCCTATGGAGAATTTATTACTGTAAGTGCTTATGTGCTGTATTTTGTTGGCAGCTTTACTGCCTTGCCTTGGCCGGTGGTTTTTTTAATTGGCATTGCTACAGCTGTTGCCTTTGGCTTGTTAAGCGAATTAATTGCATTTAGACGGTTTAGAGGGCGTTCCTTGGACGCACTGCTTGTGACGTCTTTTGCAATTAGCGTAATATTGCAGCGTTTATTTCAATTAGGCATCAGTCCACGGTCAAAAGCCGTACCTGTTCCCGCTTTTTTCTATAATAACATTAATTTCTTCGGCGTTATCACACCACTGCGTAATTTCTTGATGATTGGAACAACCCTTGTATTGATGGCAGTATTGGTCATTATCATGAAATATACCACTTTGGGAGTTGCTATGCGTGCCGCCTCAGAGAATTTTACTACAGCCCGGCTGATGGGTGTACCGGCAAACCTTGTAATTTCAGCTGCATTTATCATCAGTGGCTTTCTTGCTGGCGTTGTTGCTATTTTCTGGTCTGCACGTACAGGTTCTGTGGAACCTTTAATGGGTTCTTCTCCGCTTCTTATCGGCTTTATTGCCGTGGTTATAGGTGGAATGCATTCGTTGCCCGGGTCTGTGGCGGGAGGGTTTTTATATGCGCTTATCGCAAACATTCTCTCGCTGACACTGCCAACCCAGCTGCTCTCTTACCGTGATGCAGTTATGTTCGTTATTGTAATTGCGTTCTTGGTGCTTAGACCAGAGGGATTAATACGCGGGAACTATCAGGAGGAGCGTGTAGGATGAGTTCAATTAATAATTTTTCTTCCCAACAGAAAGGCATCAAGCAATCCGCCGCATCAAGCCTTATTTCCCAGCTCGACTTTCCACGCAAATCTTCCACTGTAGTGTTTCTTGTTGCAATACTTGTTGTAACAGGTGCTTTTATTTGGTGGCTAAACATTCCGTTTATTGAAGACATCTTTACCTCCGGTGCAATTTTGTTAATTATGGCACTGGGCTTTCAGCTTTACATGGGTAACTCCGGAATTTTGAATTGGAGTTACGTTGGTTATGTTGGTATTGGGGCTTTTGCTTCTGCTATCTTTTCAATGACACCTACAGTTAAAGCCATGCAGATACCCATAATGTATCCTTTTTTAGTAAGCTTGCATCTGCCTTTCCCTTTGGCACTGTTAGCTGGGGCTTTTGTAGCTATGATTGTAGCTGCCATTGTGGCCTGGCCTCTCATGCGCCTTTCAGATTCCGTTGGTGCAATTACACAGTTTGCGCTTCTCATTGTTATAAACGTTCTCCTTTCTCAATGGGCCCAGGTTACAAACGGCCCCAGAACGTTTACCCTTGGAAGTGCACGCTTGACTAATCTATGGGTAGCAATGGGGGTGGCGGTGGTTATAATTGCCGTGGTATATTATTTTAAGGAATCATCCCTTGGTCTTAAGCTGCGGGCAAGCCGTGATGACAGATATGCGGCTCGTTCCAGCGGTATTAATTTTGTTGCGGTGCGCTATTTCGGATATGTGGCAAGTGCGTTTATCGGCGGTCTTGCGGGTGGCTTATATTCACATTATATCTTATCCATTACCGCTTCTTCATTTTATATGAGCGAACTGTTTACTGTGCTTTCCATGTTGGTAATCGGCGGCTCTATGTCAGTTTCCGGTGCTTTCTTTGGAACATATGTAGTGGTTCTTGTACGTCAAATCTTGCGGCAATTTGAACTGTTTCTTACAAGAAGCGGAGTAGAGGCTTCTGGCTCTACGGAAATAGTTGTTGCCATTATGATGATTGCATTTTTAATCTGGAAGGCGGATGGACTCACAGGAGGAGCAGAAATGTCTTTAATTAACATTAAGCGCAAATTGGGAAAGATTTTAAAAAAGGAGTAAAGATATGAAATCGTTAAATGATAATAAATTATTTTATGCTTTTGATAAAACACTAACTCCACAGTTAACGGTAGCGCAAAATGAGCAGTTTTCTTTAGAAACCCGTGATTGCTTTTCCAATCAACTTAAATCCAACGAGGACACTCAAGACAATTTGGATTGGAGCAATATAAACCCAGCAACAGGCCCGGTTTACATAGAAGGTGTAAAGTCGGGGGATGTGGTTCGTATTCATATAAATAAGCTGGAGTTAATCGGAAAATCCGTCATGACTACCATTCCTGGGGCAGGGATATTAAGCGGCATTACCGAGGCCTCAACATGTGTGATGGACAACGACAACGGTTTGCTCTCTGTTTCCACGACGAAAGGCAACCTAAAACTGCCGTTAAAGCCCATGATAGGTGTAATAGGCCTTGCACCGGTCTCTGATAGCATACCCAACGGCGTGCCGGGCAGCCACGGTGGCAATATGGATTGTAATTTAATCTGCGAGGATTCTTCTCTCTACTTACATGCAAATGTAGATGGCGGCCTTTTTGGTTGCGGAGATGCCCATGCGCTGATGGGTGACGGTGAGGTGTTGGTTTGCGGTGCAGAAACACCGGCACGTGTTACACTGACAGCTACAGTGGTGGATGTTCCCAAGCTTCCTACTCCGTTTGTTGAAACCAATGAAGTATTTGCAACCATTTCCTCAGCTAAGACATCAGACGAGGCATATAAACTGGCAACAGAGAATATGTTTGTCTTTTTGACAGGGATTGTTGGCTTAAGCCAAGGGGATGCTGGGCGTTTGATGAGCCTTGTAGGTAACCTAAAATTTTGTCAAGTAGTTGATCCTGAAATTACTGTGCGATTTGAGTTTCCAAAGTCAGTGCTTGCTGAATTGGGATTTGCAAGGATCGGTACATTGTAAAAGAAAAACCCCTATGCAGTTGGTAATAAACTGTAGAGGGGTTTTTTCTGGTTTATTCGTTGTAAAAAACGTATTCAAACGTAAGCGTAAAGGTAAGCGTAAAACAGCCCACACCTTATAAAAAGATGCGGGCTATAATATAATGCATTCATACTATTTCCGAATAAAAATATAGAAAGTAATACCAATATATGATAAAAATAATATGGTGAAGAGACATGTCAAAAGTATATAAAGTAACGGTGGAAAACACTTTAGAAATACGTGAAGCAATGAATAAAAAAGAGAATGCAAAATATTACAAGAGACTAATGACGGTTGCTCTAAGAGGTGAGGAAAAAAGCAATACTGAAGCAGCGGAAATCGCCCTAAAAGAGTAAGCCAGCTGGTATCACTATATTGAATTAAAGGGCTTAAAGCTTTGCTTTGTGATGGCCGCAAAGGCGGTAATAATTGTACCATGAGTAAAGATGAGGCTGATAAATTCTTAAGGCAATTTGAGTAGAGCCTTCTACAGGTGAACACTTTTTTCTTGTTTTACCATATGTAAATACTGTGTGCATGAATTTGTTTTTAAGAGAAATATCTAAAACTTATCCAGACGATATGATTCTTCTTGGTGTAGATGGTGCTGCGTGGCACAAATCAAAAACCTCAGAAATTCCCCACAACATAAAACTTTTTATCCTTTTGCCATACACGCCCGAAATGAACCCTATAGAGCAAATTTGGAAAGAAATTCGTAATCGTGGATTCAAAAATGAAATACTTGAAGATTGCTTCGCAATCTAATCCGCTTTGCGGATTATTCGACTTCGTCGAACTCACGTTATATTTATGCAAAAAAATAGTGACTATTTTTGATTAGTCACTATTTTTTTGCTTTTCGGTTTTAATGGGAGCGGTTTTTGCCCGCTTTTTTATTACCCAAAAATAAAATTAGAAAGGATTATTTTAAAATGTTGGACAAGAAAATCGTAAGGGTAAAAGAAGAAATACGCCAAAATAAAGACAAAAAGAATCGGCTAATGCAGGAAGCAAAAACGTTAAACCGCAATGTAGTTGTGAACTTATCAGCTATAAGTAGTGCAATTAGTAAAACATGGAGTCCTGTTTTGTGACTCCATGGAACATTATTTCTGTTTCTTATTTAACTTAAAAATTAACACCTTGACAAACCACATCTTTATAGTTTTCGGAAATTCTCGCTCAATTATCTCTTATTCTTAAACAGTATTTACTATATACTGCGCCGGCAAAAGAATAAGCCTTTATTGGCTTGAAAAATATAGACCTTTACAAAATATAAAATAATAATGGGTAGCTTTTGTAGTATGTGACAGTTTGATTCATAGGATTAAACTTTATTTGAGCCAGAGCCTGTTCAAAGCTGTGCTTATGCATTTAAGCTGATATAATATTACTTCTAAAAAATTACATGAACCATAAGAAAGATTCAATTAAATTTTTATCATAAAAAAATGTTACATTAAACTAAACTGCTGCATAATAAACTAAAGAGGTGATGTACATTTGTTTGGTAACAGAAAAAAATCTAGTATCTCATTTGAAAGCCTATGCGAGGAATACTACGAAAAAATACTAAGATACCTTTATGCGGCACTAGGTAATGAAGCTTCCGCTAGAGATTACACCCAAGAGGTTTTTCTTGTGGCATGTGAAAAAATGGAGCTTCTCTCAACCCACCCAAACCCAGGAGGCTTCTTATTTCAAACTACTAAAACCCTTGTTAAAAAAGCTCGCCGCCAAAGCTTTGCAAGACTAGCAAAAGAGCAGCCAACTGATGAGGAAACAGAAGGAATACTTGATTTAAATTCAGAAATAACCACATTTTTAGACAAAGAAATTAATGAGGATGCCTACATAGATACTGTGCTATCCTATCTTTCTGAGGACAAGCTTAAGCTATATTCTCTTTACTACATTAATCAAAAGGGTATGGGCGAAATCGCAGCAATCCTTGGTATTGAGGAAACAGCATTAAGAATGAGATATGTTCGCCTTAGGCGTGAAATTAAAGGCATAATTTCAAAAATTGCGGAAGAACAATTTATTTTTTAAAGTTATGTTACAACGGAAGTAATAAAAGCATATATAAATGAACACCCAATTGGCCAGTTGGAAGTGAGAGGAGGAATTCCATTGAACGAAAAGCAAAAGCTGCTGCATGACATTGACAATGCAATCGATATGATGAATGTAGAAGAAATTAACAAAGGCATAGAAGCTTTACGCCATATGGAAAGCCAGCAAATAATAGCAGAGGACCCAAAAATATTTGCCGCACGTATTAAAAACTTAAGTAAAAAGGAGCAAATTAATATGAAACCAAAAAAATATTTAAAATTAGCCGCCATTGCCGCAGTTGTAGCAGCATTAGGCGCTTCTGTATACGCAGCAAATGTACTTAATGTATTTTCGTTTGCGAAAGACGACAGGTTTGTTGTCCTAAGAACAACGGAAAACATGACCCAAAAGGAAGCAGAGGATTTAATTGACGTAGATATTAATGAAAGACCTGAACAAGAAGCACATGACCAAGAAGCACCAGCTGCAAATGTTGAATCTAAAGATCTAACTTTTAATTCTATTGAAGAAGCCGAAAAGGAAATGGATATGAAGTTGATATTGCCAGCGTCCATGCCGGATATGAAGATTTCTAGTATAGTAGGTACTATCCTGGAATGGGGAAAGGGTATTGAAACACGCTCAGTTTGGCTAAACTACGAAGACGAAAACGGCCGTTTGTTTGGAATTACAACTTCACGTGAAATTACGCCAAAGGGCGAATCAGTAACAAGATATACTTCCAGCGAAATGGATAAAGGCAGCCAAGGTTCTTATAAAAGCAAACAAGGCTTAGAATTTACCACATTAACCGAAACCGACGAAGCCGGTGAAAGAACAGCTCATATTGCAAACATAATTATAGGCGAATATAATTATGCCGTTGTATTCTTCGGATTTGACGAGAAGGAACGCAAAGCAGTTTTGGATAGTGTCGACCTTTCTGCTTACCAACAATAGTTGAGTAGAAAGCTGCCCATTATTTGAGCAGCATACCTATGGGTTACTGGATATTCTCCAGTAGCCTTTTCTTGTGTTATAGCAAGTTTCAAAATAAAAGCCATGCATTATTTAACACTCATAATGCATGGTTTTTTTTCTGCTGGCATTTAAGCCAAATTATTTTTTATTGTCAGCTACCTCAAAGTATTTAACTATACCGGAATAAATCCCCCAAGCTATTTTTTCCTGGTAACCGTCATTTTGCAGCCGTGACTTGTCGTGTGAGTTGGTTAAAAAGCCACATTCTACTATAACAGCAGGCATTTTCGTTTGCCGTAGTACGAAGTAGCTTTTGTTAGAGGTTGCAGTCCGTTGGTTGTATGGGTCTACGGTTCGTTTTAATTCGTCTTGAATGGATTCTGCCAGCAGCTTGCTGTTGTCTGATTCGTTAAAATAAAACACCTGTGCACCCTTGATCCCTGATATATGGTAGGCATTTTGATGAATACTAATAAAAACGTCAGCCTTACTGGAATTTGCAATAATCTTTCTTTTCCACATATCGTCCTTTTTCTCGGAGCTTAAGGCATCATCGTCAATCCTTGTCATAAATACCAAGCAGCCGCCCTGCTCCAAATAAGCTTGAAGCTTTTTAGCTATAGCCAGATTGATTTCCTTCTCCAGCGTTTTCCCAGCCATTTTCCCCGGGTCAAAGCCTCCGTGTCCTGCGTCTATTATAACAATTTTCTTGGAAAGAGGCATGGAAAAGGTTTGGACTATGTCTCTGCTATATGCTGTGACTATTCCTATAAAAATAATTATTACATACAAAATGATAAAGACCTTTTCTTTCTTGACTCTCAAATTTTTTACTCCAATACTTTTCATGGCTCCCTCTCCCGAATTTTCCTTTATAAATTTTTATTCGGGATAAACCTTGTTTATGCAAAAGCTGTACTATTAATAATTTTATACCTCCACTCTTTATATGAGCAGCCAATTTAATTTGTAAAAATTGAATGAATTATAGTATAATGCAAAATAGGTTGTAATTTTATATGACTGCCTAAGGGTCTGCTTGGGAACAACTTATTTTCAAACAGTCTCTAAAGCAAAACATGATTTGGAAGCAATGGTGAATTATGCAGCAATTTATTTTAAATGAACATCAAAAATCTGCCGTCAGCCATTTTAAAGGCCCTATGCTTGTACTGGCAGGGCCGGGCAGCGGTAAAACTACTGTCATTACTTATAGGCTTGGCTACTTAATAAAGGAAAAGGGCGTTAACCCGAAGGACATTCTGGTAATAACTTTTACAAAGGCAGCAGCAACAGAAATGTCCCAAAGGTTTAAGCAGCTCATAGGAGAAAACCCCTTTCAGCTGCCTACCTTCTCAACCTTCCACGCCTATTTTTTCAGAATATTAAGAAGCGCCTACGGCTACTCTACAGACAATGTGCTCCACGAAGACGAGCGCCGACAGGCACTAAAACAAATTGTTTTCAAAAGCGGCTTAGAAATGGAAACCGACGAGGAATTTTTTCAAAGCATAGGCAATGAAATAAGCCTAATCAAAAACGAGCTGCTAGACCACAGGTACTATAATTCTCAAACTATGGGTGCAGAGGATTTTTTAAATATATACAGAGCATACGAAACGCAAAAGTCAGAGCACAACAAAATTGATTTTGACGACATGCTGGTAAAATGCCATGAGCTGCTTACTGAAAGACCAGAGGTGTTACAGCAATGGCAGGACAGATACAAATTTATTTTGTGCGACGAATTTCAGGATATAAACAGGGTGCAATACGAAACATTAAAGCTGCTATGCCCCCATGGAAATATTTTCGTAGTAGGAGATGACGACCAAAGTATCTACCGCTTCAGAGGTGCACGTCCGGACTTTTTAATTAACTTCCCAAAGGATTTTGAAAATGCACAGCAAATAATCCTAAGCACCAACTACCGTTCCACCGAGAAATTAATAAGCAGCAGCAAAATAATAATCGACGAAAACCTTCACAGATATTTTAAGGATATTAAAGGCACGGGAATAGAGGGCTCACCTCCTAAGCTGCTGATTTTTGACGATATATCCGAAGAAGCTGGGAAAATTTCCAAGGCAATAAAGATTATGTCAAAAAAAGCCCCTCTGGACAGCTTTGCGGTGCTATACCGTACTAATATTCAGTCCCGTGCTTTTATTGATGCAATGCTTAACCAAAACCTTCCCTTTATAGTAAAGGACGAATTTCCCACCATTTATGAGCATTTTGTGGCTAAGGACATAATCGCCTACATGTATGCCGCCCTTGACCCTGCAAATAACGGCGAGTACGCCCATAGAATAATTAACAAGCCAACCCGGTATATTAAAAATGTAGCTGCTGAAAGAGCAAAGCGTAAAAAAGGTGACTTCATCTCAAATTTATATGAAACCCCCGGCCTAACTCCATGGCAGCTAGGAAGAATAGACGAGCTGCTGTTCTATCTGGCGGCAATAAAAAAGCGCACACCATTTGAGGCAATGCGCTATATTCGTCAAGCAGTAGGCTATGATGAATACTTGAAGGGATATGCTGAGTATAGGAAGCTTGAATTTAAGCCCTTATTTGAGGTTATGGAGGAGCTTTTGGATTCCTCCAAAGGGTTTTCGGATATTTCGGAGTATTTAAGCCATGTAAAGGAAGCGGTTTCCTCAACGAAAAAGGTTAACCAAACCCATCTACCGGCGGTAACGCTGACCACACTCCATTCCTCAAAGGGGCTGGAGTTTAACACAGTTTTTATTGCAGGCTGTGTGGAAACGGTTATTCCCTACGAAAAAAGCAGAACACAAGCAGAGCTAGAGGAAGAACGACGGCTGTTATACGTCGGCATGACAAGGGCAAAAAATGATTTATACATATCCGTTATGAAAAACAGGTATGAGGCAGGAGTAAAGCCCTCACGGTTTTTACATGCGTTGTTTAGTGCAATGTAACAAAATGTTATCAAGTTCGGAGTAAAAGAGAATTTATAAAAAAGGAGGAGCTTATGAAAAAATTAAAAAGGGACGAGGCTCGCAGGCTTTTTGCAAGAATTACTGCTGCACTATTGGTTTTTATTTTGGTTTTTGCCTTTATTACACCTTTTGTGCGTGGGGAGGAGATTTCTGAGGCTGGGATACAGGTTGAAGCTGTTTCCGAGGGAACATATCTACAGCCTCGGATTATTTCCTTTCAAGTAAAGCTAACAAACCTCGGACAGCCCATTAAGGGGGAGGCACAGCTAAGACTGGAAACAAGCTCGCCTAATTACGTAATATACAAGCAAACATACGCCAACCCTATAGAGCTTGGCCAAGGTGAATCCAAGGAGCTTACATTTACAATAAATATCCCTGAGATGCAGCAAAAATACACAATTGCCTTGGTCAATGAAAAGGGCAAGGACGTTTATTCCAAGGTTTTTCCCATACCTCTTATACCTTACACCACAGTAAACGATAAGGAAATAACTCTATCAACATGGCGAGATTCAGATAATTATTACCTATCCTCCCTAACCTCTAACCTTCCGCCACCACAGGAGGAAGTGCTTACTGCCCTTTGGGGTATAGTAGTTATTTACGCCCTCTCTATTTTGTTAATGTACCCCATACTTAAAAAGCTGGACAAACGGGAAAAGGGATTTATTGTAATCCCTGCCGCCGCCATTGGCTTAACGCTTGTTTTGTATTTGGCTTCCTTCGGCACGGAGTATAGAACACCTATTATTAACACCATTTCTATAATAGATGTAGAAAACAGTAACAGCCAGGCTATGGCGCAATCTGCCATTGGATTATTTTCTCCAAAAAAATCTACTCTTTCTGTCAGCCTTAACAAAAATATAAATTTTTTTCCATGGGACAGCAACAATCTATATAACGGCTATGGCAACTACGACCAAATTACCGAACCGGATAAGAAAACCAGATTTTTAGAAAAAAACCTTCACAAAATAACATATGGCGAAGAAAAGAACACCATTGATTTTTACGACTATATAACCTGGGCCACAAAAAATATTCTGTTTAATACCCCCGTTGACATGAAGGGTGCCTTAGATACTCGGCTGGAAATAAACGGTGACAGGATTATTGGCGAAATAAAAAATAATACTCCCTACGACCTAGAGGATATCGTTATAGTGGCTGGAATAAGCTTTGCCAAGTACGATAGCATCAAAAAAGGGGAGACACTTGCTGTAAATCACAAAATAGAGCCTATAACCTTGGATCAGTCTGGAAGCTATATGGCTATAAACAATCTTTTCAACTTTGACGTCGCAATAAAAAGCAAAGGTCTGTCTCTTAACGAAAAAAGGCTTATGGGTCTTAAGCGTACTGCGTTTGAAAATAGCTTTAACAGAGATTACCAATTAATCTCTTCTTCTGCAATGTCCATGGCCTATAACAATAGGTTTGAAATTAATTTTGGCATGACAGATAATCTTACAGCAAGAGTATATGCTTTTAGCAGCCAAGAGCTTTTTGACAGCGGAATCACAGTAAACGGCAAAGAGCCTAAAAAACACAACTTTAATCTATTCAGGCTTTCCGTACCTGTAGAAATAAACCGTCTAAAGGAAATTAGCCTTCCATATGGCTTTATTACCGTTTCTCAAATTTATTCTGACCTTAGATTTGACAGCAGCTATATGAATTCACTGTATACCGGTGCACCGGGGGATTATTTTTTTGTAGTTAAGCTAATGCCGGGTATTAATTATTCCGCCCTCCAAGTGAACAGGGATTTTGTAGTTGAAAAAGGCGTTTTGGACGCAGGAGCGGCTGCTTATGAAATTTTTGATGTGACAGCTAATACATTTGTGCCATTGCTCCGCCATGAGTATACGGATAACGTAAACAGATTTATAAACAGCAACAACGAGATTTTGATAAAGGCCTCCACCCCTCAAGAAGGGGTTGTGATAGCTATTCCTCAAATCAGCGTAAGAGGGAGGTAAAAAATGCTGGAAATAGTTAATTTGGTAAAAACCTACGGCAGCTTTACTGCGCTTAACAGCTTAAATCTAACCGTAAACGACGGCAGTATATTCGGCTTCGTCGGCCCCAACGGCGCCGGTAAAACTACCACAATGAAAATAATTGCAGGACTGCTTTCCCCAACCTCGGGTATGGTTAAGGTAAACGACATAGACGTAACCAAAAGCCCCCGTGCCTTACGGGAAAAAATCGGCTACATGCCCGACTTTTTCGGGGTTTATGATAACCTAAAGGTAAGCGAGTATATGGATTTTTATGCCGCTGCCTACTATCTGCCACAATGGGAACGTGGTCAGAAATTAGACAGCCTGTTGGAGCTAGTTGACCTTGCTGATAAAAAGAACACCTATGTGGATTCACTGTCCAGAGGTATGAAGCAAAGACTATGCCTTGCAAGAAGCTTAATCCATGACCCGGAGGTGCTTATTTTAGATGAGCCTGCCTCGGGGCTTGACCCAAGAGCAAGGGTAGAGATAAAAACCATATTGAAACAGCTTGGCACCCTTGGGAAAACGGTAATTATCAGCTCACACATATTAATGGAGCTGGCAGAGCTTTGCACAACCGTAGGCATTATTGACAAGGGGAAGATGGTTGCCCAAGGCTCGGTAGATGAAATTATGCGAAGCCTTTCACGGGAGCGTAGGATTTTTATTAAGCTCCTTGAGAAAAATGAAACGCTGTTAAATATTTTGGAAGGGAATTCCGAGGTAAGCGTTGTTTCAGAGAAGGTATTGAAGGAAAGCTACACCGAGGTAGAGTTTGGCTTCTCTGGTGATGACAGAAGTCTTGCTCGGTTAATTGCCGAGGCTGTAGCCAAAGGCGCACCTGTACTTAACATTCGTGAAAACGAGGGCAACCTTGAGGAAATTTATATGCAGCTTACAGATGGGAGTATTGCTTAAAGGCATATTCTGTAGCGGCTACTTGTAAATTCTAAGCTTTAAAAAATGAGGTGAATAATTTGAATCCTGTATTTCATAGAGAAAACCAAACGGTGCTTAGAAGCTTTCGCACCTTTTGCTCAATAAGTCTGTATGTTTTGTTTTTGGCGGTAATACTGGCAATCTCCGTTGCTCTTAACAACTCCACTATTTACTACAGAGGGTTTAGCTTAAGCTTAGTGACATCGCTCTATCAATTTCTTGGCTGCTTTCAGCTTGGACTAATAATGCTCTTTGTGCCGCCAATGACAGGCGGCTCAATCTCAGGTGAGCGTGAGCGGCAAACCCTTGACCTTATGCTTGTAACAAAAATGTCTACCCTAACCATCATAATCGGCAAGCTGCTTTCTTCTATTATAATGATTCTGCTGATGATAGCCGCATCACTCCCTGTTTTTGCTCTTGTACTGTTTTTTGGTGGCGCATCAATATTTGAGCTGTTGGCTATTGGGTTATTTTATTTGTTTGTGGGTACAATGATAGGCAGCTTTACCATTTTCCTTTCATCTATTTACAAAAGGACAGTGGCTTCTATAGTGGTAAGCTATATTTTTATTGGGATGTTGACCCTTGGAGTGTATGTTGGACTTGTGGTTACAAACCAAATTATGCTTTCATCCAGTGGAATGCAAAGAGTAGGGCTTGGTTTTAACACCATCTATGGCTTTTTGTCATTTAATCCGTTTTTCGGATTTTTGTCGGCACTTAACACCCAAAGCGGTGCATTTCCTTTAGATGCCCTTGTACGAAGCGTAAACTTTGCATATGTACCCAATCCGGGAAGGTATCTTCCCATTTGGGTTACTAATATTATAATTAACACCATTCTTACCATAGTGTTTGTGCTGCTTGCTTCATACTTTATACACCCTTTGAGAAAGCAGCCCATAAAAAGGAAGGGGAAGAAAAATGAACTGTAAACTATGTATTTTCGACCTAGACGGAACCTTAACAGACACAATACACACTATAGCCCACTTCTCAAACAACGCCCTTAACAAATTCGGCTTTGACAGCATTGATACGGAGCTGTACAAAATTTTCGTAGGAGACGGGGCAAAAACACTCATTGTACGCTGTCTTACACACCTACGTGGAGAAAATGGAGCTGACGAAGAAACTGTAGCAAAGGTTCTGGCTTACTATAATGAAACATACAACGCTGATTTTCTGTATAAAACTACAGTATACGACGGAATAATGGAGCTTTTGACTGCACTAAAGTCTAAGGGTATTAAAATCTCCGTTTTCTCAAACAAACCCCATGAAACAACCATTAAGGTTTTAGAGGCAATGTTTCCAAAGAATACCTTTGACATAGCCTACGGAGCCAGAGAGGGCGTTCCCTTAAAGCCTAACTGTGCAGGTGCGTTGGATATTATTGACAAAATGCAGGTTAACAAGGAAGATTGCCTGTATATCGGAGACACTGCAACAGACATGCAAACCGGGAAAAACGCCGGATTGTTTACCGTCGGTGTGCTGTGGGGGTTCAGAAGCAGGCAGGAGCTTGAAGAAAATAATGCAGACTTGATTGTAGCAGAGCCTATGGAAATTGCACGGTACTTAGGGCTCGCGTGACTTTAATATAAAAAAATCACGTCTTTGGCTTTTATGCAGTAAAGACGTGATTTTTATTTTGTTTTTATATTTTCTGTTGGGTCTTGACAATTTCTTATGAATAATTCAATATTATAAATGTAAAGTTGTTTTTCCGAAGGGAGTTCCTATGGATACTGTAATTGGGCTTATTTTTATTGATAGCTATGACGAGGTTTTAGAATCAATGGAGGAAGTTCGCCGTTCTCTTTTGGTGGCTAATATTGACAAAAAGCTTAACGCTTTAGCGCTTTCCCTTTCCTGCATTATTAGAAAGTTTGATAAGGACAAATTTATTTTGATTATGACTCAGGAAAATCTGGAAACCCTTAAGCAAAATAAATTTGAAATATTAAATTCCATTAGAGAAATAAATATGGGAAACAAAATCCCCACTACCCTTTCCATAGGCATAGGTATAAACGATGAGGGTCAGCCCCTAAGCTCCTCTATGGAGTTTGCCAGAGCCGCCATTGACCTTGCACTTGGGCGAGGCGGCGACCAGGTTGTAATTAAAAGTAACGACAAATTTTTCTATTATGGCGGAAAAACAAAGGAAGTAAGCAATAACACAAGGGTTAGAACAAGGGTTAAGGCGTTTGCGCTGACGGAGCTTATCCAGGCTTGTGCAAACGTTATTGTTATGGGGCATCGAAATCCCGACCTGGATTCCTTTGGGGCGTCCATTGGGGTTAAGAAAATTGCGACCTCACTGGGTAAGCACTGCAGTATAGTTATAGACGATGACCATACAGCAATTACATCCCATTATGAAGCCTTTTTAAGCCAGAAGGAATACAAGGATGTTTTTGTTACAAACGCCAGCGCTACAAGTCTTGTACACCCTACAACTCTTTTGGTTGTGGTGGATACCCACAGAAAAACCCACGTCTCCTGTCCGGCTCTCCTTGGGCTTATTAAGGACGTTGTGGTTATTGACCACCACAGAAAAAGCGAAAATTTTATAGATAACACCGTCCTTTCTTATCATGAGCCTTATGCCTCTTCCACCTGCGAGCTTATTACAGAGATGTTTTTGTATTTAAGCAACAAAATCCATCTGCTGGGGATAGAGTCTGATGCGCTTTTGGCCGGGCTTACTATTGATACAAAGGGGTTTGTTTTTAAAACCGGCGCACGAACGCTGGAGGCTGCCGCCTTTCTTAAGCGCAGCGGCGCTGACAGCATTAAGGTTAGGCAGTTGATGCAGATAGATTTGGATATGTACAAGGCACGGTCAAAGGCAATCATTTCTGCAGAGACATATTTGGACGATATTGCCATATCTGCCTGCCAAGACGATGTTTCCGATTCTTCAATCGTGGCCGCCCAAGCTGCAGACGAGCTGCTTACAATAAAAGGCATTTCCACCTCATTTGTGCTGTGCTTTGATTTTAACGGCGACGTTTTAATATCCGCCAGAAGTCTTGGCAAAATGAACGTGCAGATGGTAATGGAGCTTTTAGGCGGCGGAGGACATCAAACTATTGCCGGCTGTAGACTACCGGGGGAAACATTGGATAATGCAAGAGAAATTCTAAAATCTGCAATAACGAAATATATTACTAACTATCAATAAACTATTACCTACTATAAGTAGGTGGTTTTAACCAGCTAAAGTCTTGGGTGAGCTGCACTCCCCCAAACCCCCTAGCCTAATAAAAAATCCCAAGGTTTGTATTCGCAATCCTTTGGTTAAAAATATGGAGGTAAAAAATGAAGGTTATACTATTAGAGGATATAAAAGGTGTAGGCAAAAAAGGGCAGATTATTAACGCCTCCGACGGTCATGCTAGAAATTATCTTATCCCCAAAAAGCTTGGCTTGGAAGCCACTGACACAAACCTTAGACAGCTTGAGCAGAAGAAAAAGAGCCTAGAGCTAAAGATACAGCACGAAAAGGAAGAAGCAATGAAGCTAAAGGAGCTGCTTGAGTCCCGTCCTGTTACCGTGGCTGTTAAAATCGGGGAAAATGGAAAGCTTTTCGGCAGCGTTACAGCCAAGGAGGTTGGAACAGCTATTGATAATGAATTCAAAATAGAAATAGACAAAAAGAAAATTGTTCTTCCCGACCCTATTAAGACTGTTGGCGATAAAGAAGTACCCGTTAAGCTGTACAAAGAAGTTACTGCCAAGGTAGCTGTTAAAGTTCAGGAGCAAAAATGAACGAGCACGGCTTACCCCCAATAAATCAAATTCCACCTAATGACCAAGAGGCAGAGCGTGGGGTATTATCAGGAATGCTTTTTGACCGAGAGGCTGTTTTGACGGCTGTGGAGATTTTGAAGCCGGAGGATTTTTACCAGCCTGCAAATAGACTTGCCTTTGAGGCGATGATGGAGCTTTTTATGCAAAACAAGCCCGTTGACGCCATAACCGTACATGACAAGCTGGGCGAAAAGGGCGTAATAGACCAAATGGGCGGCAGAGAGTTCATTACAGAGCTTGCCGCCTTATATTTTACCTCTGCTAATGTAGAGGCATATTGCAGAATAATAGAAGAAAAGTCCACCCTTCGCAAGCTAATTAAGGCTTCTCAATCTATCTCCCAAAGCAGCTTTCAGGCTAAGGAGCCGCTTGGTCAGATTCTTGAAAAAGCAGAAAAGAGCATCTTTGATATAATAGAAGGCCGTCAAACGGCCGACTTTTCACCCATTCATGAGGTTTTAACCGAGTCTATTGAGAAAATTGAGAAGATTTACTATTCCAAGGCTAAGCTTACCGGTCTTGAAACGGGGTTTTATGATTTTGACATGAAAACCTCAGGCTTACAGCCATCTGACTTGGTGCTCCTTGCCGCTCGTCCCTCCATGGGTAAAACCGCCTTTGTGCTAAACATAGCCCAGCACGCCGCAGTTAGAAAAAAAGTTACCACAGCCATATTCAGCTTGGAAATGTCCAAGGAGCAGCTTGTTAACAGACTTTTGTGCCAAGAAGCAATGCTAGACTCCCAAAGACTTCGCAACGGCGATCTCCGTGACGAGGACTGGGCAAAAATTGCAGCAGCAATGGAACCCCTCGCCAACGCTAGTCTATACATAGACGATACCCCTGGCATATCCGTAGCGGAGGTTCGGGCAAAATGCCGTAAGCTCAAAATGGAAAAAAATCTTGGCCTTGTGATTATAGACTATTTACAGCTTATGACCGGCAGCTCAAAATCGGACAACCGTCAACAGGAGATTTCCGAGATTTCACGCTCACTTAAGGCAATTGCAAGAGAAGTAAGCGCACCTGTGATTGCCCTATCCCAGCTTAGTCGTGCCTGTGAGCAGCGTGCTGACCACAGACCAATGCTGTCCGACCTTAGAGAATCGGGTGCCATAGAGCAAGACGCCGACTTGGTGTGCTTCCTATATCGTGACGAATACTACAATCCTGACACAGACAAAAAAAGCCAGGCAGAGCTTATCATTGCAAAGCAACGAAACGGCCCTACTGGCACTGTTGACTTAATGTGGCTATCACAGTATACAAAATTTACAAATATGCTTAAGAATCATCATTAATGGTGCCTACCCAGAGCAAAGCTTAGATTCAAAAATCAATTCTTCCTTTTAAAGCTCTGCTTAAGGTAACCTCATCTATATAGATAAGCTCTCCGCCCACGGGTACACCGTGGGCTATTCTTGTTGTTTTAATGCCCAGCGATTTTACCAGTTTGGAGATATACATTGCTGTGGCTTCTCCCTCTACGTTTGGGTTGGTTGCAATAATAACCTCCGTTACCGTATCGTCTTTAAGCCTAGCCAGCAGTTCCTTTATTTTTAGCTCGTTTGGCCCAATACCGTTTAAGGGCGAGATTGCTCCGTGGAGTACGTGGTACAGACCGGTGTATTCGTTGGTACGCTCATAAGCCGCCATATCCCGTGGATCCTCCACTACCATAATGGTTGACCTGCTGCGCTTTGGGCTTGCACATATGTTGCAGGTATCTCTATCGGTAAGGTTACAACAGAGGTCGCAGTATTTCACCTCATTTTTCGCTTTAAGGATTGCGGTTGCAAGGGCGTTAACCCTTTCCCCCGGCTGATTTATAATATAAAAGGCAAGCCTTTGTGCAGACTTGCCTCCAATACCGGGAAGCCGAGAAAGCTGTTCTATAAGCTCTGTTACGGCATTTCCATAATAATTTGTGCCCATGACACGCTCCTAAAACAGCCCGGAGGGCATTCCCATGCCGCCTGTTATTTTTCCCATTTCCTTATTAAAGACCTCGTCGGCCTGTCTAATGGCTTCGTTAACAGCAGTCAAAATCAAATCCTGAAGCATTTCCACATCATCGGGAGCAACAACCTCTTTGTCTATAGTAATCTCCTTAAGCTGCTTTTTCCCAGAAATAATAACCTTAACGGCCCCACCACCGGAGGTTACCTCCAGTGTTTTGTTTTCAAGCTCCTCTTGGAGAGTCTCCATCTGCTTCTGCATTTTTTGTGCCTGCTTCATTAGGTTGTTCATATTCATACCGGCCATACCGCCAAAATTCTTTGCCATAGTATCCTCCTTAAACTATTTTAACATTTTCATTATTTAAAAAGCCCGGATAAGCTTCCTCTATTTGGGCTATTGCTTGTGCTATGTCAACCTCCTCAGAGGTTGCGTTGTATACACCCTTGTGAAGCCTCTCAAAATCCTCACGGGTTGAGGTTTTTAAAGAAAAGCTTCTATTAAAATATGTGTTTAGCTTCTCAGATACTTCCTCATAGTCTCTGTTAAGAAGGCTTAGCGAGGATTTATCCGAGACTAAAATGTACAGCAGTTCCTGATTAATATATTCCGGCTTTGCTTGTGCCAAAAGCTGCTTTAGAAGAATCTGCTGCTTAACAGAGTCCACAAAGCCGCTCCACCCTTCCTTAACCCGCTCAAAGTCGGCTACTGCTGCTTTGGGCTTTTTTTCTGGTTTAGTTTTTTTTTCCTCGTTGTGTGAGGGAGCAGAAGCAGGCAGGGGAGACGGTGCAGCCGTAAGCCTTTCTTCCAGCTTTTCCAGCCGTTCAAGCCTAAGCTTTAGGTTATCTTGGTCATCTGATAAACCTGCTTGTGGGTTACATGCCTTAATACAGGCTATTTCAAACAAAATTCTTCCGCTGCCAGAATATTTAATCTGCCCCAGCACACCAGAGAAGGTGTTGATGTAGCTAATTAACGCCTCTTGGGAAATATCCTTGCTTTGGGATAATATTCGCTGGTAGCTTTCTATGGTTAAGTTAAGGGAGCTGCCGTTTTCTCCCACAGCCTTTGCCACCAAAAGGTTTCTTAGGTGGTCAATAAGCTCCGTTACAAACTGGGAAACGTCCTTGCCGTCTTGAATCAGCTTATTGATGATTTCAAGACACCCTTGGCTGTCGTAGCTTTTTAAAGCGTCCACCAGCATAAAAAAATAAGACTTATCAGCCGTGCCCAAAACACCTTGAACCATTTCCATTGCTATATGCTCGCCGTAGTGAAAGGAAATACACTGATCGAGAAGGCTAAGAGCATCTCGCATGGCACCCTCTGCCAGAGCGGCTATATATTTTATGGCGTTAAGCTCTATATCTATATTTTCTTTTTGTGATATTTTGCTTAAGGAGCTAGTAATATCCTCCGCCGATATTCGTCTAAAGTCGAACCGCTGGCAACGGGACTGGATAGTAGGGGGCACCTTTTGAGGGTCGGTAGTAGCCAGTATAAAAATTACATGGACAGGCGGTTCCTCCAGCGTTTTCAGAAGGGCGTTAAACGCCCCAGTGGAAAGCATATGCACCTCGTCAATAATGTATACCTTATAAAAACCCTCGGTAGGGGGATATTTTACTTCCTCTCGCAAATCCCTTATGTTTTCAACGCCGTTGTTACTGGCGGCATCTATCTCTATGACGTTAAAGCTTTTTTTGTCTGCTATGTCCACGCACATTTGGCAGCAGTGGCATGGCTCCCCGTCTTTTCTGTCAAGGCAGTTGACCGCCTGGGCAAACACCTTGGCAGTGGAGGTTTTTCCCGTGCCTCTTGTGCCGCACAGCAAATAGGCATGGCTTATTCTTTCGTTTATAATTTGATTTTTCAGCGTACGAACAATATGCTCCTGCCCAACCACGTCGGCAAAGCTTTTTGGACGCAGCGTTCTGTATAGTGCTTTATATGACAAATCCACACCACTCCTATTACTGGCTTTATGCTAGTTTACAATAGGTATGGGCAATTGTAAAGGGTTTTGATTCATTCAAACATGACCGTCAGCCAGAAACTCCCTGCAAAAATTAATGAATAATTCCTATGAATTTGTTGACACGCCGAAAAATACATAATAAAATAAGTTTAATTGTTGTAAAGTAAATAAAATTCATAGAGAGGTGATTTAGTTGGATAGAAACTCTGATAGTTTACGAAATTTTAAAATAGACGACGAGCTTGCTAGTGGATTTTTGGGCAGAGCCTCCTCAAACAGAAACAACTCCCGTAAAAATAAAGATTTGGCCAGTAAGGAAAGTAACACCTTGGATTACTATAACGACGAATTATCTATTAAGGCAGTAGGAAAGCTAATGGATAATGTGGAAAAGGACGATTTTGTAAAGGGCTTTAACGAGGATAGGGAAGACCCAAGAGCACACGGTTACGCCGAAGAAAGGCACCAAGAAAAAAGACCTATGCAAAAAAGACCAGCAATGGAGGAGCCAGACGTGGGGTATGAGCGTCCACCTCAAAAACGAGCTGCCTTAGCAGCAACAGATGATGCTGTAAGAAGCAAGGTTGTTAGCGCAATGAACCAGAGCGACTCCGACAAGCCATACGAAAAAAGAGGAAGAAACATAGAGGAATATACAGACAGCGTTAATGCCTCGTCAGATACAGAGGAAAGCTACGACTACTCTATGTTTAGGCGCAACCAGCAACACTCTGACAGAGTACCACGTCCTCTGCCTTCGCAGAAAATTACCAACGAGCAAAGAGAAGCACCTCAAAGAGAACCTGTTGGCAGACAAACCCCTGTTTATGGACAAAGTCAACCTCCGACCTCAGGCCCACGAGATTCAAGAAGGCCAAGACAGAAGAATCAATTCCTAACAGACACAGGCAGCTTTGTAGACATAAACGAAGATACAAAGAAGGACGTCAGCGATAAGGGGAAGGGTGATGGCGTTATGAGAGGTACATATAAAACCCCTGGAAAGGGTAGGCAAAGCAGTAAGCGCTTTGCATCACTGGACGATACTCAGACTGAATTTTCCGACTCAAAGAGGGATACTATTATAAGAGCAAGCGCTTTTGTAATTATTCTGGCGTTTTTTGTGATACTGGCTTTATTGTTTATGAAAATGAACTCCACCTCTAAGGACCTGGAGACCGCTAATTCTAAAATCGAAGAGTACAAAAAGCAAATTGACGAGCTTAATGACCTTAAAATCAAAAACAGCGAATACACAACCAAGATCAAGGAATTAACCGACCTTGTTACAGAGCTTAAAGCTTCAAATACTGAACCAGTTCCAGAGGCATCTCCGGGAGCCCCCCAAGCACCGTCCGGCGCAGGCACCTCCTCCACAGGGCAAAGAACCTACACAGTACAGACCGGTGACAACCTCTCAAAAATCAGCAAGCAATTCTACGGCTCTATAGCCCAGTCTGCATACCAAAAAATTATTGATGCAAATAATCTAAAAGACGCAGCCAGTATTAAGGTTGGTCAGGTTTTAATTATTCCATAAAATTAGAAAAGCCGTTGGCAAAACCAGATAATGGATTTTGCCAACGGCTTTTTTGAAATTTTTAAGGCTATATTTTTGATAAACTTAATTTTTATATTTTAATAGACAATATTTGAATAGTATATTATAATATGGTTAGCATAAAAAAGGGAGTGCTCGAACACCCCTTTTTTACACAGACCGCTTTAAAGGCGGTAGGCTTGCAGTTTAATGTTGTATTTCATCTTATAACCGCTTACCTTTGCGTTGGGGCGGTTATTTCTTTTCTAGAGAAATATATGTCAACAGGGATAATAAAAAAATCCCAAACGTCAGCATTAAAATTAACGCCTCGTAAACTGACATAGACCCACCTCCTTTCAGAGGTGCAAGCCTTTCGCCCTTATGCTTTTGTGTAGAACAATTATAGCATAGCTGCTGTATGGGTACAAGCAGCTATGCTATCGCGAATATTAATTATCCCACACAAAAAAAGTGCCGGTATATCCAAAATTTGGCTATACCGGCACTTTTTTATTTATTCTATTATTTCCCTAGCTCCATTAATAATAGTACCCTCTGGCAGATAGTTAAGCTTACCCTCAATTAAAAGGCTCACCTTATCCACTCCCTCAATAGAGGTTCCTGTTTTGATGATTTGGTTTCTCAGGCAGTTCTCGTAATAAGTCCCACCGCCATAATCCGCTATTTCCTTACTTACATTAATGGTCAAATGACCGTCCTCAAAGGCAATACCAAGTAATTTTGTTCCCTCGCAGGTTATGTTGTAGCTTTCACTTTCAAAAAATTCCTTTAGCATTAAATAAATTATCCTCTCGTGACTTAGCTTTTTGCTTGGGGGCAAGAAGGGCTGGCTTACCCAATAAGCATCGCCCTGACTGTCATATTTGTAATAATAAATAACGTAGTTGCTGTTAGCCGCTTTTACCTTTTGCGGAAAAATTAAAATTAAGGCTATTACAAACAAAAGTAACTTAAGCTTAAGCTTCATTTTGCCTCCCCCTTTGTGCAGGTGATTAATCCAATGCAGAAAATCTGCATTTTCTTCACCGCCAAACTGTAGTAATTCCGAGCAAACCTGCTCGAATAAGGAATTGTTCCTTAATTAGCTACACTCATTATTGAAGTCTCACACGGTTCAAGTTGGTCTTCAAAAATGTTTAGTGCAACTTATTTAATGATAATTCCTAAGTCAATGATTATAGGTGCAAATATAAGTATAAGCCTTTGACTCATTTAATAACAATGATTTTCGTACCCAAAATTAATTCAATACTTTACATTTTTTGACCGGGAATAGTGCAATATGGGCAATCGCTGCTTGAAGCGGCGTTGGTAAAGCTGTTTTCGTGTGAAAGGCGGCTAAGGGTGCATTTACCTTCCTGCTGGTAAACACACTTGTTAATACAATTAATGTCCATTTTTATCCCTCCATTTTCGTCACAACGTTTAGGGTTGCCACAAATTCTCCCTCTTAGTATTACATTTTTGTTTCATACTTATTTTATTAAAGTATCAATACCTATCTATTGGCTTTGCAAAACCCGACGAATTATGCTATAATTCATGCAATTATCAGCTTTATAAATTCCCTTTCATTTCAAAAATTCAAGCGGAGGTATTTCATGCTAAAAAAATGTCTTGCACTGTACATGTTGCTTTTTTCAATTATTTCCCCTATAAACACAGCTTATGCTCTGGAGAAGTCAAAAGAGATAGCGCTTAAGCTTAATATAAACGGTGCCGTTATTGATTATAAGGCGCTCCCCATAACACTTACCGTAAATGACGCCACCCTTATGAACCTTCCTATGCCGCCCATTGTTTTCAACAATTACACCTTAGTGCCCTTAAGGGAGGTATTTGAGCCGCTTGGCGCAGTTGTGGCGTGGCAGGCGGAAACTAAGGAAATTTTTATCGGCTATGAAAACGACCTTGTTTTGCTGCAAATTGACAGCACCACCGCCAATATAAATGGCAGGCTGGTTAAAATGGAAATTCCACCAAAAATTATTAACAACAAAACAATGATACCCCTTAGGTTCGTTTCGGAAAGCCTTGGGTTGCACGTAGGCTGGGATTCTACAACAAGAACCGCCAGTGTAAACTCATATACATCTACACCAGCCGCCACGCCTACTCCAACTCCGACGGCTACTCCACAACCTCAACAAACCCCTCAACCTACAAGAACCCCTACCCCTCTTTCAACTCCAACCCCTATTTTTAACCTATCCAGCGTCCAGACCACAGCCGAAACAAAGGATATTTCCACAGAGCCAATAAAGGAAGCAAACAACCCGTTAACAAAAATCATAAAAATAACCTCTCCTATGGAAAACGGAACAAACGCCTTTGTTATTGAGGCTTCCTCACCTATTTCAAAGGTAGACAAGCTTATTTTACCCAACAATAAAATTGTTATTGACTTTTACAACGCCGAAATGGATCTTAACTCCTCAACTCTTACCCAAGAAAACAACCCCGTCATATCAGCAGTACGCACAGGACAATTCCAGAATGAGCCGTCAAAAATCGCCAGAGTGGTGTTTGACCTTAAAACAGCGGTAAATTTCAGCGTATGGACTGACAAGGACAGGAAAAAGGTATCTGTAAGCTTTGGTGAAATGGAGAAGAACAGAGTATTTAATATATCACCCTCCTCTGACCAGTTATCTGACTACGTTACTCTTTCCTTTGAAAAAACACCTATAGTAAACACCTTTGTGCTCACCGACCCAGAGCGTGTGGTAATAGACCTCCCATATACAACCATTGATAGACCGGGAGAAAGCAATTTCAAGGGCACCTTTATAAGCAGCCTTCGGTCATCTATGTTTACAGAAACCGCCGGAAGGGTTGTAGTGGACTTAGCTCGCCACGCTAAGTACGACGTTCAAACCCAAGGCAACAACGTAATAATCAAGCTAATTGAGCCAACCTATAAAAATATTGCTTACGACGCCGCCAAAAATGCTTTTAGGATTTCCAAGGCGAGCGGTGCACAAATTGACCTATCAACTGTAGTACACCATGATGATTACAATAATTTATCCTATACACTTACACTTCCTTGGGATTACAGCAGCTTTCTGGGCTTTGGCGAGTATATTGTTAACAACGACAAGCTTTACTCTCTAAACGTTCAAACCTCCAACGGAAAAACCCTTATATCCATAAAGGAAAAGAAGGTTTTAGCGTATAATCTTTCCCAAGACGATAACTATATCTACATATCAGCCCTTTCGCCAAAAGAAAAGTACCCTAAAATTGTAATTATCGACCCCGGTCACGGCGGAGGTGACAACGGTGCCAGCGGTAATGGAATTATTGAGAAAAACACTACCCTTGAGGTAGCCAATAGAGTAATGTCTCTCATAGAGCAAGAGGGCAAAATAAAGGCTTACGCTACCAGACGTGGGGACGTTGCTGTAGACTTGTTCGACCGACCGGTGTTTTCTTCTCCTTTAGGCGACATATTTGTATCCATACATATAAACTCCCACAAGACGAACTTCATAGCCAACGGCTTGGAAACCTACTACTACCAACATGAGGACAGCAAGCAAAAGGCAACTAGCCTGTACCTTGCACAAACCCTGCAAAAAAATCTTTTGGAAGCATTAAAGCCAAACGACAGAAAGGTTAAGTCAGAGGCGTACATCGTACTTAAAAATTCTCAAATCCCTGCTTCCTTAGTAGAGTTAGGCTTCCTTTCAAACCCAGCCGAAGCCGCAAAGCTAGCCGACCCTGCTTATAAGGAAAAAGCTGCCCAGGCTATTTATAGAAGTATTATTGAGGTATTCTCAACATATAATCCTGCCCGATAGGGCAATAAAAAAAGGTACAGTCAAAAATTATAATTGACTGTACCTTTTTTATTAAGCATCCGTTTTCCCAAATATTATAGATACAACAAAACCTAATACACCCATAACCACTCCAATCAAAAGTGTCAGATTACCTAAGCCGGAGGCATAAGTTATAGGGTCATTAAAAATTCCGAAAATAGAACCGAAAATCAGCCCCAGTATTACAAAGTAAGTAACGGAATAAAATTTTGACAGCAAGCTTTCGATTATGCCGGAAATTAAAAATATACCTATTATAGTACCAATGCCTATAGGTGCGATTACCTTTAAAAGCTGAAACAGCAAGGCAAAATTAGAAGGCAAAGCCAAATACTCTTTAATTCCGGCTACATGGTCAATGACAATAGGATAAAGCCCCAAAAGCATTAAGGTAAATGAACCGCTTATTCCAGGGATAACCATAGCACAAGAGGCCACAACGCCACCGAAGAAGCATTTTAGTATGAGCATAAAATCTACGTTATAGGCAGTATTCATAGAAGTTGGAGCCTTTGTAAGTGAAAGCCCCACAACCGCAAGAAAGGCAATCGCCAGAGGTACTAAATAACTAACCTTAAACCCACGTGATACGGCACGTTTATAAATAAAAGGAATACTCCCCACAACCAAGCCCACAAAAAACATGCTGGTTGGAAATGAATATTTTTCTAAAGCATATTTAATGAGCGAGCTGAACAAAATAATTCCAGTAACAGCACCCAAGCCTATAGGAATCAAAAATGGCAGGTACTTTCTCAAATCCTTATAAAAATTATTTATAGATTCGATTAATTGGTCAAAAATTCCAAGCACTACAGCAATTGTGCCGCCGCTTACTCCAGGTATAATATTTGCCACCCCAATCATTATACCCTTAAAAAAATTAAAAATTACTTTCTTCATTATATAATGCCTCCGTTCATCCGTTCATTAGCTTCATTATTTAAATAAAATGGTTGAAATGGTTACCAGTGTTAAATAATATTATCACAAAAAACAAACTATTACAAATTTCTCACGGTGTTGCTTATAAAATAATTAAATTAAGAAATACTATTCTAGAAGTTGTTTTACAAACAACAGAATAAGCAAAGGAGGAAACTAAATGAAAACACGACCACTTGATATGACTGCTTTAACTTTAGTGCTTATTGGAGCAATTAACTGGGGACTTATAGGTTTTTTCCAGTTTGACCTAGTGGCTGCATTATTCGGAGGAATGAGCTCTTGGATTAGCCGTATAATTTATGCCTTAGTTGGAATTTGCGGACTTTATTGCCTAAGCCTTTATGGTAAGCTTGGTGATGACGACGACGATATTGTAGTTCGTGATTAGGCGTACTTGCTAAATTTCCATATATAAATGACATAGCAATTTTCAAAACCGTAGTCAGCGCCCTTAGCAAAAATAACGTTGAACCGTTTGTTATTTTTGCTCCGGACCTGACAACGTTTCGCTAAATTGCTATAGATTGCAAAAAACCTTTCACCATATTTTTGCTAATCCGAAAGGCGGCTTTTGCCGCCTTTCTTATATTTAACCATGTAAATTATTTATAGTATATAAACCCTTAAAAAAGGCAACGTTATAAAGGTAATTCAAAGCCAAAGGGGAAATATTAAATGAGCATCAAAAAACTAAAGCTAATAAACATACTATTTTTAGTATTATCAATAGCAATAAGTGGGTTCATAGTTTGGTTTGTAATGGTTTT